>NZ_JBSIFD010000004.1:0-259956 GCF_053615495.1 Comamonas sp. HJ-2
GCCTTGCGCGCCAGGATCTCCGTGCCTATCTTGTCCAGGGCGTCGGAGCGCGCCTGTATGCCCGAGGTGGACCAGGCCGGGAAGGCTGCAGCAGCGGCAGACACGGCGGCTTGCACATCGGATGCTCCGCCCTGGGCGTACGCGCCGATCACATCGGACAGATCGCTGGGATTGGTGTTGGGGCAATAACTGTCAGCAGCCGTCCACTGGCCGTTGATGAGGTTGTCGTAGCGGGACATGGAGTTCTCCGTAAGAAAAAGAGGAACGCGAAGCAAGCGTCGTGCAAATCAGGGCGCGGCCCAGGCCAGAGACTCCGAGCAAGGGCCGCCCCGCAGCGATGGCGTCGTACCCCTGGGGGGGAAGGCGCGCAGCGCCTCAGGGGGGAGGCATTACCTCACCATGCAAGGCCGTTTGTTGTCGAACTTCCAGCCGGGGATCAGGTGCTGCATGGCAATGGCGTCGTCACGCGCGCCCAGGCCGTGCTCCAGATACAGGGCATTGGCGCGCTTGAGCGCCTCGCGGTCCACGGTCACCCCCAGGCCGGGGGTCTTGGGCACCTCCACAAAACCGCCCTTGATCTGCAGGGG
Organism: Comamonas sp. HJ-2; assembly: GCF_053615495.1. Lineage (NCBI taxonomy): Bacteria > Pseudomonadati > Pseudomonadota > Betaproteobacteria > Burkholderiales > Comamonadaceae > Comamonas > Comamonas sp. HJ-2. The sequence continues at coordinate 588 of NZ_JBSIFD010000004.1, forward strand.
TTGCTGCGTGAGGTACTGGCCGTCCTGCCAGATCCAGTGTGTATCGATGGCCGTGACCTTGCCGGGCACCGCGGCGGCCACATGGGTGAACATGGCCAGCGAGATGTCGAAATGGTTGTTGGAGTGCGAGCCCCAGGTCAGGCCCCAGTCGCGGCAAGTCTGGCCCACGCGCACCGAGCCGGCCATGGTCCAGAAATGGGGGTCGGCCAGCGGGATGTCCACGGACTGCAGCGACAGGGCGTGCACCATCTGGCGCCAGTCGGTGGCGACCATGTTGGTGGCCGTGGGCAGGCCGGTAGCGCGGCGAAATTCAGCCATGACCTCGCGGCCCGAGAAACCGCCTTCGGCGCCGCAGGGGTCTTCGGCATAGGCCAGCACGCCGCGCATGTCGCGCATCAGGCGGATGGCGTCCTTGAGCAGCCAGCCGCCGTTGGGGTCCAGGGTGACGCGTGCCTCGGGGAAACGCTTGGCCAGCGCGGTCACGGCTTCCACTTCCTGCTCGCCGGCCAGCACGCCGCCCTTGAGCTTGAAGTCGTTGAAGCCGTAGCGCGCGTAGGCGGCTTCGGCCTGGCGCACGATGGTCTCGGGCGTCATGGCCGTCATGTGGCGCACCTGGGTCCAGTCGTCCGTGCCCAGCTTGTCTTCGCCGGGCTTGACGTAGTCCAGGCCGGTCTTGTCGCTGGGGCCCACAAAGAACAGGTAGCCCAGCATTTCCACGCGATCGCGCTGCTGGCCTTCGCCCAGCAGTGCGGCCACGGGCACGCCCAGGTGCTGGCCCAGCAGGTCCAGCAGGGCGGATTCGATGGCGGTGACCGCGTGCACGCCGATGCGCAGGTCAAAGGTCTGCAAGCCGCGGCCGCCGGTGTCGCGGCCTTCCAGGGATTTCTGCAGCTCTTGCAGCAGCTGCAGGTGCTGGCCGATGGAGCGGCCGATCAGCACCTGCCTGCCGTCCTCCAGGGCCTGGCGAATACCTTCCCCGCCCGGCACCTCGCCCACCCCGGTACGGCCCGCGCTGTCGTGCACCAGCACGATGTTGCGCGTGAAGTAGGGCGCATGCGCGCCGCTGAGGTTCATGAGCATGCCGTCGCGGCCGGCGACGGGAATGACTTCGATGGCGGTGATGGTCGGGGTAGTGGACATGGGAAGACTCTTCAACAGACTCGGAGGGAAAGGGACATCACTGCGCGGCGGACCAGGGCACCTCGGCCGCTGGGCGGCCCGTGGCGATGAACTGCTGCAGATTCAGCAGAACCAGGTCGGCCATGGCGCGGCGGGTTTCATGGGTGCCGCTGGCGATATGGGGTGCCAGCACCACGTTGTCCAGGGCCAGCAGGGCCGGCAGGGGGCGGGGCTCGTCCTCGAATACGTCGAGGCCCGCACCGGCGATGCGCTTGTTCTCCAGGGCATCGGCCAGGGCGACCTCGTCGACCACGCTGCCGCGGGCCACGTTGACCAGGAAGCCCTGCGGGCCCAGCGCGGCCAGCACTTCGGCATTCACCAGGTGGCGCGTGCCTTCACCGCCGGCGGCGGTGATGACCAGGATGTCGGCCCAGCGCGCCAGCTCCAGCAGCGAGGGCAGGTACTGGTGGGACGAGCCTTCGACGGAGCGGCGGTTGTGGTAGGCCACTTCCATGTCGAAGCCCGAGGCGCGGCGCGCCACGGTGCTGCCGATGCGGCCCATGCCGAAGATGCCCAGGCGCTTGCCGCTGGCGCGGGTGCGGATGCCAAAGCGGCCCCGGCTCCAGTCGCCGCGGCGCACGAAACGGTCGGATTCGCTGAGGCCGCGTGTAGCGTCCAGCAGCAGGGCAAAGGCCAGGTCGGCCACACAGTCGTCGAGCACGCCGGGCGTGTAGCCCACACGCGCGCCGCGGCGCAGCAGGGCATCCTTGTCCAGGGCATCGAAGCCCACGCCGAAGCTGCTCACGAACTTGAGCTTTGGCAGAGCGTCGACCACACGGGCGGGCAGGCCCATGGCGGCCGAGGTGACCAGGTATTCGAACTGCGCTCCATGCTCGGCCAGGAAACGGTCGGGATCGGCTTCCTGAGAAAGGATATGCACGTCATAGGCCTGAGCCAGTTCGGCGTCGAGTTGGGCCAGTGGCATCTGGCCGTATTGAAGAACGCGTGGTCGGATGGTCGCCATGCCTTGAAATCCTTGGAACTTGCGGGGACTGAAAGCCCCGGTGAAAAGGGCCTGCGTGGTGGCTGGCCTGCGGGAAACGGCCTGGGGGCCGTCCCGTTGTTTCTAGCTCAATCTGCGGTGATCTTGCGGGTATGGATCAGTTGCTTCCAGCGCTCGTTCTCCTGTGCCTGAAAGCGCGTGAATTCTTCGGGCGTGTTGCCCACGATTTCCAGCCCTTGTTCCACAAAGCGCTTGCGGATGTCGGGCTGCTGAACGGCTGCGATCGCGGCCTTGGACAATCTGGCCTTCACATCGACCGGCAGGCCCTTGGGAGCGGCCATGCCTTGCCACGAATAGACCTCGGCCCCCTTGACGCCGGACTCGGCCAGTGTGGGCACATCGGGCAGCACGGGCGAACGCTGGGTTCCGGTCACGGCAATGGCGCGCAGCTTGCCGCTACGCAGATGGGACAGCACGGCGTTGACGTTCTGGAACGAGAAATCCACTTGGCCACCCAGCAGATCGGTGATGGCCGGTGCTCCGCCCTTGTAAGGCACATGCACGGCTTCTGTACCCGTTTGCTGCCAGAACAGCTCGGCCGACAAATGGTCCGAGGAGCCATTGCCGGAGCTGGCAAAACTGATCTTGCCGGGATTGGCTTTGAGCGCGGCGATCACCTCGCTCACGCTGCGGGCCTTTTGCGTCGGGCTGGCGACAAGCACATTGGGCGCCTGCACGGGAATGGTGATGTAGTCGAAATCCTTGCCGGCGTCATAGGGCACGTTCTTGACCATATGAGGGGTCACCACGAAAGGGCCCAGCGAAGCCACCAGCAGGGTGTAGCCATCGGCCGCGGCGCGCTTGACGGCTCCCGCACCGATGGTGCCCGTGGCTCCAGGACGGTTTTCCACGACAAAGGGCTTGCCCAGTTGCTCGCCCATGCTCAGGGCCAGGGCACGCGCCACGGTGTCGGTGGAGCCACCGGCCGGGAAGGGCACGATGATGTTGACGGGTTTGTCGGGAAAGCTGCTGGCCGCCTGGGCGGCCAGGGCCAGGGTGGCACCCAGCGTGATCAGTATTTTTTTCATGCCTTGTCTCCTGAAGACGCAGGGCCCGGTTCTTGGCCTGGCCCCTGCATCGGGTCTTATTGCGGGCCGAGCTTGTCGATCAGGACCTTGAGTTCTTCCATCTCGGCAGGCTTGAGGTCGGTCAGGGGAGCGCGCACGGGACCGGCATCGTGGCCGACCAGCTTGGCGCCGGCCTTGATGATGCTCACGCCATAGCCTTCGACACGGTTGCGGATCTTCAGGTAGGGCATGAAGAATTCCTTGAGCAGCTTGTGCTGTGTGGCCTGGTCATCGCTGCGCACGGCCTCGTAGAACTGCATCGCCGTCCTGGGGATGAAATTGAAGACGGCAGAGGAGTAGACGGGCGTACCCAGAGCCTTGTAGGCGGCCGCATAGACCTCGGCCGTGGGCAGTCCGCCCAGATAGGCGAAGCGATCACCCATCTTCATGAAGATGGAGGACATGGTCTCGATATTGCCCAGGCCGTCCTTGAAGCCCACCAGGTTGGGGCAGCGCTCGGCCAGGATGGCCAGGGATTCGGGCGTGAAACGCGAACGGTCGCGGTTGTAGACGATGACGCCGAACTTCACGCTCTTGCAGACCTGCTCCACATGGGCGATCAGGCCTTCCTGGCCGGCTTCGGTCAGGTAATGAGGCATCAGCAGAATGCCGTGGGCGCCCAGTCGTTCGGCCTCCTGGGCATGGGCGATGGCGTTGCGGGTGGGGCCGCCGGCGCCGGCGATGATGGGCACCTTGCCGCGGCAGGTATCCACGGCGGTCTTGATGATCTGGCCGTATTCCTCGCCATACAGCGAGAAGTATTCGCCCGTGCCACCGGCTGCGAACAGGGCACTGGCGCCGTAGGGAGCCAGCCATTCAAGGCGCGCGGCATAGCCCTTGGCATTGAAGTTGCCCTGGGCATCGAAGTCCGTCACGGGGAAGGACAGCAGGCCGGAACTCATCACGTCTTTGAGGTCTTGGGGTGTCATGGTAATCCTTGAAAAGAGGAGAGCAAAAAAAGATCTGGCAGCTCAGTCCAGCTGCAGTTGGGCGGCTTGCACCACGGCGCGCCAGCGCGCGCGCTCGGCGTTGAAGAATTTGTCGGTTTCCGCGGGCGTCATCGTGACGACCTCGGCACCCTGGCCGGTCAGTCGGGAGCGGACCTCGGTGGAGCGGATGGCAGCGAGCAGCACCTGGTTCACACGCTGCACCACGGCTTCAGGCGTCTTGGCGGGCAGCACCACGCCCTGCCAGGTGCCCGAGGCAAAACCCTGTGCGCCCTGCTCCGCCAGCGTCGGCACATCGGCGATCAGCGGCATGCGGGTGTTCTTGGAAATGCCCAGCAGCTTGAGCTTTCCGCTTTGCACATGCGGATAGGTGGCCAGCATGCCGTTCATCAGCACCTGGGTCTGGCCTGCCACCGTGTCCTGGACCGACTGCACACCGCCCTTGTAGGGCACGTACACCCATTTGGCGCCAGTGATGCGGGCCAGCTCCACGCCAGCGAGATGGGGGGCACTGCCCGATGCGGTGACGGCAAAGTTCAGGTCCTGCTTCTTGGACAGCTCCACCAGCTCCTTGAGATTGCTGGCCTGGACGGAGGGATGCACCACCAGCATATGGGGCGAATAGGCCAGCATGGCTGCACCGCGCAGCGCCTTGGAAGGATCGAAGCTGAGCTTGGTATAGATGGAGGGAGAGATGGCCAGCGCGCCGAGATCGCAGAGCAGCCAGGTATAGCCGTCGGCCGGTGCACGGGCGACGAACTCAGCGCCCAGATTGCCATTGGCGCCGGGCTTGTTGTCGATCACCACGGTCTGCTTGAGCTCCTGGGAGATCAGTTGCCCGATGGAGCGCGCAATGATGTCGGAGCTGCCGCCGGGCGGATAGGGAACGACCAGACGGATGGGCTTGCTGGGCCAGGCATCGGCAGCCAGCAATGTGGACGACAGCAAACCGCCGGCCGCCAGGGCCAGCAGAGAGCGCAGAAAGTGCGTGCGTCGGACCATGGTGAAATGTCTCCTTGTTGTGGTCAGTCATCATACAACTAGGTTTTTTTGAACACCAAGAGATTTCTTCTAAGGGTAAGCACGGATCGCTGCCGTCTACCAGGCTTTGGTCTTCGTCATTTTCATCCAAGAAATATGCGTCAAACTCAATCCTCAATATCGCTTGAAGCTATAAATTTGGAAGCATTTCCAAGTGCTCGGCGCAGCGGCACACTGCGGTCGCCGCATGCCGCGGGCGGTCCGCCGCGCTTTGCTGCCGAGTGTCTCTTCCATCTGGCGCCCGCCCAGGCCAGGGTTTCGGAATCAGGACTCTGCGCTCAGGCTCAGACGCTGGGCCAGGCGCAAACGCTCCCGCGAATTGGTCAGATGGATGCGCATGGCGGCACGGGCCGAATCGGCATCCTGGCGCACGATGGCGGCATAGATCTCCTCGTGCTCGCGGTTCACCCGGCGCAGATAGTCGGGATCGCGTGCCGGCGTATGCATGGAGGCGATGCGATTGCGCGGAATCAGCAGCGTTCCGAAATGCTGCAGGATGTCCTGGAAATACCGGTTGCCTGTGGCCTGCGCGATGCTCAGGTGAAAGGCCAGATCATGCTCGACGGTGTCGTGCCCCAGGGCGAAATGATGCTCGAACTCCTGCAGAGCCTCGCTCATGACCTTCAGATGGACTTCGCTGCGGCGCTGGGCAGCCAGACCGGCAGCCTCGGTCTCCAGACTGATGCGCAGCTCCAGCACGGCCAGCACATCGACGGACTCGCTGAGCTCGCGCGCGCTGAGCATGGGGCTTGCGCTCTGACGCGCGGGCAGCACAAACGTGCCTATGCCATGGCGGGTCTCGACCAGCCCCGCCGCCTGCAATTTGGACAAGGCTTCGCGCACCACGGTGCGGCTGACGTCATAGCTGCGCACGAGTTCGGACTCGGTGGGCAGCTTGTCCCCCTCATGCAGCAGGCCCTGGCGGATCTTGTGCTCGAACTCCTCGGACAACAGATTCGCCAGACTGCGGCTGCCCTTGCTGGTTTTGCTGCGCAGCGCGTACCCCTCCGTCAGCGGCAAAGACGGGCTTGATTGGGGTAATTCCGATGTCTGAGTACTCATGAGCCTGATGATAATGGCTTTCAGTTGTACGACAACATACCACAAAGACTCCCTATTTCAACTTCGGCCCGCAGCTCCTGCGCCGCATCAGTCATCTCAAGATGAGCACTTCTCACCAGATCCGCCACATCCGCATCACGCCGATTGCCTTCCGTGATCCGCCGCTGCTCAACGCCGCCGGCATTCACGAGCCCTGGGCACTGCGCTCCATCATCGAGATCGAGACCGCTTCCGGTCTGGTCGGCATCAACGAGAGCTATGGCGACCAACCCATGCTGGATGCCCTGGCCAATGCCGCACCGGCCCTGGTCGGGCTCTCGCCCTGGGCCCTCAATGAAATGGAGGCCCGTGTCGCCGCCCTGGTCACTCCGCCCAGGCTCACGGCCTCGGAATTTCTGGGTCAGCAGGTCTCGCTGGCCCCTGGCACCCATGTCTCCAAGACCGTGGCCAAGGTGGTCAGCGCCTTCGAGGTCGCCATGCTGGACCTGCAGGGCCAGATGGCCCGGGCCCCCATCGTCGACCTGCTGGGCGGAGCCGCACGCGACCGCGTGCCCTACTCGGCCTATCTGTTCTACAAATACGCCGAGCATGTGGGCCAGCCCTATGCACCCGACGCCTGGGGCGAAGCCCTGACGCCGGCCCAGCTCGTGACCCAGGCCCGGCGCATGATCGATCAGTACGGCTTCCAGAGCATCAAGCTCAAGGCCGGCACGCTGCCGCCCGAGCAGGAGGCCGCCGGCATCCTGGCGCTGGCCGAGGCTTTCCCCGGCACACCGCTGCGCATCGACCCCAACGGCAACTGGACCGTGGAAACCAGCCTGAAGATCGTGCAGCAGTTGCGCGGCGTGCTTGAGTACTACGAGGATCCGGCCCCGGGCCTGGACGGCATGGCCGCCGTGGCACGCGAGTGCGATGTGCCACTGGCCACGAATATGGTGGTGACGGACTTTGCCGAGTTCCGCCGCAACGCCGACATGGGCTGCCCCGTGAAGATCGTACTCAGCGATCACCATTACTGGGGCGGCCTGCGCGCCACACAGCGCCTGTCCACGTTGTGCCGCACCTTCGACCTGGGCCTGTCCATGCACAGCAACTCCCATCTGGGCGTGAGCCTGGTGGCCATGACGCATCTGTGCGCCAGCGTGCCCCTGCTGACCTATGCCTGCGACACCCACTATCCGTGGCAGGACGAGGAAGTCGTCGAAGGCGGCCGCCTGCAGTTCGAGCAGGGCAGCCTGCGCGTGCCCACCACGCCCGGCCTGGGCGTGAGCCTGGACCGCGAGGCCCTGGCCCGGCTACACGACAACTATCTGCATTGCGGCATCCGCAACCGCGACGACCTGGGGCAGATGCGCAAGTACGACCCCGCGTTCACCGGCCACCAGCCGCGCTTCTGAACCCGCTTCCACGCCATTCCAACGACAAACCCTTCCCGGAGACAAGCACCATGCAACGCCGCACACTCATCCAACATTCCCTCGCCAGCGCCCTGCTGCTGGGCACGGCCCTGGCCGCCATGCCCGCCGCCGCGCAGGGCAACTGGCCCACGGGCAAGCCCATCACCTATCTGGTGCCGTTCCCCCCCGGCGGCAATACCGACACCCTGGCGCGCGTGATTGCGCAGCCGCTGAGCAAGGCCCTGGGCACGCCCGTGGTCATCGAGAACAAGGGCGGCGCCGGCGGCAGCGTGGGCTCGGCCCTGGCGGCACGCGCCCCGGCCGACGGCTACACCATCCTGGGCGGCACCATCAGCTCGCACGCCATCAATGTCAGCCTGTACTCCAAGCTGGACTATGACCCCGTCAAGTCCTTCACGCCCGTCGCCATGCTCGGCTCCGGCCCTCTGGTGCTGGTAGTGCCTGCCTCCAGTCCCTACAAGACTCTGGCCGACGTGCTGGCTGGCAGCAAGGCCAAGGCCTCGTCGGGCGGCCTGACCTCGGCCTCTCCGGGCAACGGCACCTCCAACCACATGGCGCTGGAACTGCTGGCCTATCAGACCGGCGTGAAGTTCACCCATGTTCCCTACAAGGGCAGCGGTCCCGCCGTGCAGGATGTCATGGGCGGACAGGTGGACATGATGTTCGACACTGCTCTGGTCGTCGGCCCGCACATCCAGTCCGGCAAGCTGCGCCCCATCGCCGTGAGCAGCTCCAAACGTCTGGAATCGCTGCCCGATGTACCGACGATTGCCGAGGCCGGCGAGAAGGGTTTCGACATGGGCTCCTGGCAGGCCGTTTTCGCCCCTGCGGGCACGCCCAAGCCCATCGTGGACCGCCTGCATGCCGAAATCCTGAAGATCGTGGCCACCCCGGAAGTCCAGGCCCGCCTCAAGAACTTCGGCATGCTGCCGTCGAATATGAGCACCGTCGAGCTGGCCGATTATCAGAAGGCCGAGGTGAGCAAGTGGGCCAAGGTGATCAAGTCTGCTGGAATAAAGGCTGAATGACCCCCTGAGGCGCTTCGCGCCTTCCCCGTTGCACGGCGCCCCTTCTCGCTTCGCGGAGGGGGACGACGCCTTCGGCTGGGCGCCCCGCCGCGAGGCGGCTCTTGCTCGGCGCCCCTTGATGGACCATGCCGGTTGCGTGGACCGCGCCAGGCGAGCAGCGAAATAGAAAATTGAGACATTGCCATGAGTACCCCCGCCCCACTTTCCATCACCATGCACCCGGCCGACAATGTGGCCATCGTCGCCAACGACGGCGGCCTGCCCGCAGGCACGGTGCTGCCCTCCGGCCTGGTGCTGGCCGACCAGGTGCCACAGGCGCACAAGGTGGCGCTGGTGGACATTCCCGAGGGCGGCGAGGTGCGCCGCTACAACGTGATCATCGGCTATGCGCTCAAACCCATTGCCGCCGGCAGCTGGGTGCACGAGCGCTTGCTGCAGATGCCCGAGGCACGCTCGCTTGAGGGCCTGCCCATCGCCACCGTCAAGCCGCCCGTGCTGGAGCCGCTGACTGGCTATAGCTTCGAGGGCTACCGCAATGCGGACGGCACGGTGGGCACGCGCAACATCCTGGCCATCACCACCACGGTGCAGTGCGTGGCCGGGGTGCTCGACTTTGCGGTGCGCCGCATCAAGTCCGAGCTGCTGCCCCGATACCCCCATGTTGATGACGTGGTGGGCCTGGAGCACAGCTATGGCTGTGGGGTAGCCATCGATGCCGTGGGAGCCGAGATACCGCAGCGCACGCTGCGCAATATCAGCCGCAACCCGAACTTCGGCGGCGAGGTCATGGTGGTCAGCCTGGGCTGCGAAAAGCTGCAGCCCGAGCGCCTGCTGCCGCCGGGCAGCTTTCCCATCGTCGACGAGCGCGAACCAGCACTCGATGTGGTCTGTCTGCAGGACGAGGCCCATGTGGGCTTTATGTCCATGATCGACTCCATCATGCGCCAGGCCGAGCAGCATCTGCGCCGCCTCGACGCCCGCCGCCGCGAGACCGTGCCCGCCAGTGCCCTGGTGGTGGGCGTGCAATGCGGTGGCAGCGACGCCTTCAGCGGCGTCACGGCCAACCCCGCCGTGGGCTTTTGCACCGACCTGCTGGTGCGCGCGGGCGCCACCGTGATGTTCAGCGAGGTGACCGAGGTGCGCGACGGCATCGACCAGCTCACCTCGCGCGCCGCAAGCCCCGAGGTGGCCGAAGCCATGATCGAGGAAATGGCCTGGTACGACGCCTATCTCGACAAGGGCCGCGTGGACCGCAGCGCCAACACCACGCCGGGCAATAAAAAAGGCGGATTGTCGAACATCGTCGAGAAGGCCATGGGCTCCATCATCAAGAGCGGCACGGCCCCCATCACCGGCGTGCTGTCGCCGGGCCAGCGGCTGGCCGATCGCGACATCAGCCAGGGCCTGGTCTATGCGGCCACGCCAGCCAGCGACTTCATCTGCGGCACGCTGCAGCTGGCGGCGGGAATGAACCTGCATGTCTTCACCACGGGCCGCGGCACGCCTTACGGTCTGGCACAGGTGCCGGTGATCAAGGTGGCCACGCGCAGCGACCTGGCGCGACGCTGGCACGATCTGATGGATATCAACGCCGGACGCATTGCCGACGGCGAGGCCACGATCGAAGACATAGGCTGGGAAATGTTCAGGCTGATGCTCGATGTCGCCAGCGGTCGCAAAAAGACCTGGGCCGAACATTGGCAGTTGCACAACGCGCTGGTGCTGTTCAACCCGGCCCCGGTGACCTGAAGCCGTACGGCGCCCTCACCTCTGAAACGCTTGCCAATCCAGAGTGCTTTGCGAAGCTGCTGCCTGAGCTGCAGACAGAATCGCCGGAAACGCTGCCATGGCAGCGTTTCCGGTTTGCGCATGCGCCCTTAGGCCTGCATGGAGCCCGTCTTCAGATAGCGCTGATGCCAGTCATAAGCCTGGTCGAGCAAATGTGGCGTGTGCTTGCCCGGTGCGTCGCGCAGCGCGCGCTCCAGATACTCGCTCATCGCCGCCTTGTAGTCGGGGTGCACGCATTTCTCGATGATCAGACGCGCGCGCTGCACCGGAGCCAGGCCGCGCAGATCGGCCAGGCCCTGCTCGGTCACGATGACCTGCACGTCGTGCTCGGTGTGATCGACATGGGAGACCATGGGCACGATGCAGCTGATCTTGCCGTCCTTGGCCGTGGATGGCGTCATGAAGATGGACAGATAGGCGTTGCGTGCAAAGTCGCCGCTGCCGCCAATGCCGTTCATGATGGACGAGCCCATGACATGCGTGCTGTTGACGTTGCCGTACATATCGGCCTCGATCAGCGCGTTCATCGAAATCAAACCCATGCGGCGGATCAGCTCCGGGTGGTTCGATATCTCCTGCGGGCGCAGCATGATGCGCTGGCGGTAATAGTCGATATTGGCCAGAAAGCGCTCCATGGCCGCCGGGCTCAGCGCCAGCGAGGTGGTCGATGCGGTATCTAGCTTGCCCGACTCCAGCATGTCCAGCATGCCGTCCTGCAGAACCTCGGTATAGGCGTTCAGGTGGTCGAACGGGCCCTTGTTCAGCCCCGCCAGCACGGCGTTGGCGATATTGCCAACGCCCGACTGCAGAGGCAGCAACTCTGGCGGCAAACGGCCCGCCTTCACCTCGTGCTGCAAAAAGTCGATGATGTTCTCGGCAATGCGCATGGAGCCTTCATCGGGTGCCGTGAATGCCGCCAGCCTGTCGCGCTGGGCAGTGGGCACCACGGCAATCACCTTGCTCGGATCGCAATGCAGATAGGGTTCGCCGATGCGGTCGAACGGATGCTCCATGGGTATGGGCTTGCGCTTTGGCGGCACGGCCGCGCCGTAGTAGATATCGTGCATGCCTTCGAGCTCGGCGGGCTGGGCGCTGTTCACCTCGAGAATGATCTTGTCGGCCTGCTCCAGCCAGGTCTTGTTGTTGCCCACCGAGGTCGACGGAATCAGGCGACCGTCGGGCAGGATGCCCGCCACTTCGATCACCGCCACGTCAAGATGACCGAGGAAGCCGAACCACACATGCTGCGCCACATGGGACAGATGGATGTCCACATACTGCATGCGGCCCTCGTTGATCTCCTTGCGCACTGTTGGGTCCGACTGATAGGGCAGACGGCGTTCGATGCCATGTACCTTGGCCAGTGCGCCATCGAGTTCGGGCGAGGTCGAAGCTCCCGTCCACAGACTGATGCGGAAGTTTCCGCCGTTGGCGTTGCGCTCTTCAATGCGGCGTGCCAGTGCCTGAGGCACAGCCTTGGGTGCACCTGCGGGTGTGAAACCGCTCATGCCCAGTGTCATGCCGGATTGAATCAGGCCGGCGGCCTGGTCCGCCGTCATGATGCGCTCGCGCAAGACAGGGCAAAGCACGCGATCTGCAGGAGAAGCGGTGGAAAAGGAAGTCTGCATGTAATGTGTCTCGTCTTGCCAGCCTTCTTGAAGAGGGATGGTATTTTTTTGTAGTTCAATGGTTGCACTTTGACTGGTGCAAACCCGGATTGAACTACGACACACAGAGAGTCGCCAAGCGTAGTTGACTAGAGAAAACCCCGATGTGCTTTCTTTAAAGAAGCCGACGAAGTTGGATTCATAACTCAAAAAAGTGAGCATTCATCGCTCAACGGATAAAGGATGAAAACTTGAAACTGCTGAAATCGACCACCATGGCAGAGTTGCCAGAATGCAGGCGGAAATTACAAAATATTTGCCTGTACTCACTGCCAGCAGACATAGGCTGACAAAACCACCATGGTTCAGCAACCAGAATTCGACACATGGCTTTTGATACCTCCGGCTGGCAGCACAAGCTGCGACGCCTCGCCCACCCCCTGCAACCGCTGATCGACTCCGTACAGCTCTGGCTGCAGGCCGACGGTCTGCGCATGAGTGCCGCCATGTCGTTTTACGGCATGCTGAGCCTGGCGCCGCTGTTGCTGGCCGTCGTAGGGCTGCTCGGCTGGTGGCTGGATCGCAGCTATGTGGAAAGCACCTTGATCAGCCAGATACAGAGCGTGGTCGGGGAGCGCGCGGCACAGGTCGTCAAGAGCGCTCTGGCCAGCGCCCAGAACGCCAATCAGGGATCGCTCGCGTCCGTGCTCGGTCTGGTGATGATGCTCTCGGGCGCCACCGGTGTATTTGTGGAGCTGCAGGCTTCGCTGGACAAGCTCTGGTCCATGGGCGAAGAGTCTCGCCCGCAGGAAAACAAGCCCTGGTGGAGCATGGCCATCTCACGTCTGTGGGGATTGAGCTATGTCGTGGGCCTGGGCTTTTTGCTGCTGGTGTCCATGGTGCTTTCGACCGCCATCCAGATGATCACCAAATGGGCCAATGACGAGTTGCAGCTTGTGCCGCTGGGCCCGCTGATGGGACTGATCAACGAGGGCCTGTCCTTCGGCATTGCGGTGCTGCTGTTCTGGGGCCTGATGCGCATGGGTACCGGCATCAAACCCGTCACCAGATACCTGCTGCTGGGCTCGCTGACGGGAGCAGCCCTGTTCACCATCGGCAAACAGGCCCTGGCCTGGTATCTGTCCACCGCCGCCGTGGTATCGGCCTATGGCGCAGCCGGCTCGCTGGTGGTCGTGCTGATGTGGTTTTATTTCACCTCGGCCATCCTGCTGTTCTCGGCCGCCACGGCCAAGGCCTGCAGCAAATCCAAGGTCCAGCTGGGCGTCCCGTTTGTCTCACGCAAGCCGTCCAGCGCCACACCCATGGATGTGCAGCGTCTTCCCGAAAATGCAGGGGAGAACATATGAAGCCGCCGAGATCGACTGCCATACCTGGGCTTGCAACCATCTGCGTCATGTCGACAATGTAAAAAGGCCTGCTGATGCAGGCCTTTTGCTCGGGGCGAGGTGGAATCACTTTTCCACAAACGCACGCTCAATGACGAAGTCGCCGGGCGTGGTGGTGTTGCCTTCCTTGAAGCCGCGCTTTTCCAGCAGCTCCTTGAGTTCGGACAGCATGGCGGGGCTGCCGCACAGCATGACGCGATCGGTCTCGGGATTCAGATCGGGCAGACCCAGGTTTTGCGGGAAGGTGCCGTTGTTGATCTGGGCGGAGATACGGCCCTGGTTGCGGAATGGCTCGCGTGTCACCGTGGGGTAGTAGTGCAGCTTGCCCTTGACGATATCGCCAAGGAATTCATGCTCGGGCAATTCCTTCTCGAACAGCTCCTGATAGGCCAGCTCCTGCACCTGACGCACGCCATGCACCACGACCACGTTGTCGAAACGCTCATAGGTCTCGGGGTCGCGCGCCACAGCCAGCCAGGGAGCCAGGCCGGTGCCCGTGCCGATCAGATACAGATTCTTGCCGGGCAGCAGATAGTCGATCAGCAGCGTGCCCGTGGGCTTCTTGCCCACGATGATGGTGTCACCCACCTGGATGTTCTGCAGCTTGGAAGTCAGAGGGCCTTCGGGTACCTTGATGGACAGGAACTCCAGATGCTCTTCGTAATTGGGGCTGGCGATGGAGTAGGCGCGCAGCAGATTCTTGCCATCCACCTTCAGGCCGATCATGGTGAAGTGGCCGTTGGAAAAGCGCAGCGATGTGTCGCGGGTGGTGGTGAAGGAGAAAAGACGGTCGGTCCAGTGGTGGACGGACAGCACGCGTTCTTCAAGAAAAGCACTCATGATTCGTCTGAAATAAAAACTCGAAGCAGAAAACCTGCGCGGCAAATGCTGGGCGGTGGCGGGGCACTGCAGGTCAGGGCTGCTAGCGCGTTGGCTGCCGGTTGCCAAGCGGGACAAGACCTATATTGTCCGGCAATTGCACAGAAACGGGTGAATCACACATGAATGTCTTGAGATCGAATAGTGATAAGCAGAATGAAGCTGTCCGATACCGCGGTATCGACGAAAAACTGCCCCGCCGTTCTTGACTCAGGGAAAACGCTGCTCTAGGATCATTCCCCACGCGCTTTGAACAAGCGCTTTATTTGTCTATATAAATGCTCAGATTGAGCATTAGTGATTGCGGCGACCCTGTGTCTCAGGCCATGGTCGCCCACCTAGCACCAAGGAGAATGACAATGCAGCTGCGCTGGTCCCTGCCCCTGCTGACACTGGCCGCCCTGCCCGCCTGGGCACAGGGCGTGATCAAGATTGGCGAAATCAACAGCTACAAGGCTCAACCCGCGTTTCTGGAGCCCTACAAGAAGGGAATGGAACTGGCGGTTGAACAGGTCAATGCCGCAGGCGGCATTGCCGGCAAGAAGCTGCAGCTCATCGTGCGTGACGACAATGCCACGCCGGGCGATGCCGTGCGTGCCGCAGAAGAGCTCTACACGCGCGAAAAGATCGATGTGCTCACGGGCAGTTTTCTCTCGCATGTGGGCCTGGCACTGACCGATTACGCCAAGCAGAAAAAGCGCTTCTTCCTCGCCTCCGAGCCGCTGACCGACAAGATCGTCTGGGCTGACGGCAATCACTACACCTACCGTCTGCGCGGCTCCACCTATATGCAGACCGCCATGCTGGTGGAGGAAGCGCTCAAGCTCAAGAAGAAGCGCTGGGCCATCGTCTACCCCAACTACGAATACGGCCAATCCGCGGTTGCCACCTTCAAGACGCTGATGAAGGCCAAGCAGCCCGATATCGAGTTTGTGGCCGAGCAGGCACCTGCGCTGGGCAAGATCGACGCCGGCTCCGTCGTGCAGGCGCTTGCTGACGCCAAGCCCGATGCCATCTTCAACGTGCTGTTCGCCACCGACCTGGGCAAATTCGTGCGCGAAGGCAATACACGCGGCCTGTTCAAGGGCCGTGAAGTCGTGGGCCTGCTGACGGCAGAACCCGAATACCTGGATCCGCTCAAGAAGGAAGCGCCTGTCGGCTGGACCGTGACCGGCTACCCCTGGTATTCCATCAACACCCCCGAGCACGCTGCCTTCCTCAAGGCCTATCAGGCCAAGTTCAAGGACTACCCACGTCTGGGCACCATCGTGGGCTACAACGCCATCCAGTCGATTGCTGCGGGCCTGCGCAAGACCAAGGGCGACCCCGACACCGAGAAACTGATTGCGGCCTTCAAGGGCCTGGAAGTCGCCACGCCTTTCGGCCCCATCACCTACCGGGCACAGGACAACCAGTCCACCATGGGCGCCTATATCGGCAAAACCGCCTATGACGAAAAGCTGGGGCGCGGCGTGCTGGTCAACTACCACTATGCCGACGGCAAGAACTACCAGCCCACGGACGAGGAAGTGAAGAAGCTGCGCCCCACTACAGCGAACTGATTTCGCATCGGCGAAAATACCAGGCCACCTGCACTGCAGCAGGTGGCTTTTTCATCTCTGAACACACTATGTCGAGCTTCAGGAGCTACGCAGCATGAGTGCATCCGGCCTGCTGGCCCAGCTGCTCAACGGACTGGCCAGCGCATCGTCGCTGTTTCTGGTTTCGGTCGGGCTGTCGCTGATCTTCGGTGTCACCCGCACCATCAACTTCGCCCATGGCTCGTTCTATATGCTGGGTGCCTTCATCGCCTACAGCAGCGTGGACCTGCTCTCGCCCCATATCGGCTTCTGGCCCGCGCTGCTGCTGGCTCCGCTGGCCTGCGGCGCACTCGGGGCGCTGACCGAGACACTGCTTCTGCGTCGCATCTACAAGGCGCCAGAGCTGTTTCAGCTGCTGGCCACGTTTGCGCTGGTACTGGTCATCAAGGATGCTGCGCTGTGGCTGTGGGGCCCCGAGGAACTGTTCGGCCCGCGTGCCACAGGGCTTGAAGGCTCGGTGGAGATTCTGGGCCGCCAGTTCCCCACTTACGATCTTTTCTTGATAGCTGTCGGCCCTTGCGTCCTCCTGGGCCTGACGCTTTTGTTGACCAGGACCCGCTTTGGCACCCTGGTGCGTGCCGCCACGCAGGACCGCGAAATGGTGGGTGCCCTGGGCGTCAACCAGGCCTGGCTGTTCACCGCCGTCTTCGCACTGGGTACGCTGCTGGCAGGCCTGGGCGGAGCGCTGCAGTTGCCGCGCGAGCCCGCGAGCCTCGAGATGGACATGCTCACCATTGGCGCCGCGTTTGTGGTGGTCGTGGTCGGCGGCATGGGCAGCATACCGGGCGCCTTCATTGCCGCGTTGCTGGTGGCAGAGCTCAAAGCCGTCTGCATCTGGCTGGGCGTGCAGGAGATCGCGGGCTTCGAGCTGTCGTTCTCCAAGCTCACGCTGGTGGTGGAGTTCCTGGTCATGGCCGTGGTGCTGATCTGGCGGCCCTGGGGCCTGCTGGGCAAGCCACAGGCGCTGGCTCGCAACGCGGGCGAGCCTGAACAACCTCTGCGCCGCTCGGGGCGTGGTGCAACGGCCGCCTGGCTGGGTCTGCTGAGCGCGCTGGTGCTGCTGCCGCTGACGACGGGTGTCGCCGAAGGCGGCAGCTATGCCACCGTGCTGCTGGCCGATATCTTTGTCGCCGCGCTGTTTGCGAGCAGTCTGCACTTCATACTCGGGCCTGGCGGCATGCACTCCTTCGGTCACGCGGCCTACTTTGGCCTGGGTGCCTACGGTGCGGCACTGCTGGTGCGTACGCTGGATCTGCCCATGGAAGCGGCGCTGCTGCTCGGCCCCCTGGCCGCCGCTGCGGGCGCCCTGCTCTATGGCTGGTTCTGCGTGCGGCTGTCGGGCGTCTATCTGACCATGCTGACGCTGGCGTTTGCGCAGATCAGCTGGGCCATCGTCTTTCAGTGGGATGACTTCACGGGCGGCAGCAACGGCCTGACCGGCGTCTGGCCCCCCGAATGGGTATCGCAGGGCTCGACGTTCTACTGGCTGGCTCTGGGCATCTGCGCGCTTGGCATCTATCTGCTGCGCCGCCTGCTGTTTTCGCCGCTGGGCTATGCGCTGCGCGCATCGCGCGACTCGGCTCTGCGGGCCGATGCGATCGGCATCGACGTGCGCCGCATTCAGTGGACGGCATTCGTGATCGCCGGGCTGTTTGCCGGTCTGGCCGGAGCGCTGTTTGCCTTCAGCAAGGGCGGCGTTGCGCCCGACGCCATGTCTGTCACCAAGTCGGTGGATGCACTGGTCATGGTGCTGCTGGGCGGCGTGCAGACACTGGCCGGCCCCGTGGTGGGCGCGGCCGCCTTTACCTGGCTGCACGACACCGTGGCACGCAACACCGAATACTGGCGCGCGCTGATGGGGGCGACCATGCTGATTCTGGTGCTGCTGGCACCGCAGGGCATTGCAGGCTATACACAACTGCTGTGGTCGCGCACATGTGGCAAGGTATGCGGCAAGGACAAAGCAGGAGCCAGGACATGAGCCTGCTGCAAGTACAGAACCTCAGCAAGGCCTTTGGCGGCGTGAAGGCCGTGCAGCAGGTCTCATTCAGCCTGCAGGCAGGCGAGCTGCTGGCCCTGATCGGCCCCAACGGCGCCGGCAAGAGCACCACCTTCAATATGGTCGGCGGCCAGCTGCCGCCCGACAGCGGCCAGGTGCTGCTTAACGGCCGTTCCATCACCGGCCTGCCGCCGCGCGCCATCTGGCGCAAGGGCGTGGGACGCACCTTCCAGATTGCACAGACTTTTGCTTCGCTCAGCGTGGTGGAAAACGTGCAGATGGCTTTGCTGTCGGCCGATCGCAGGATCTTCAGCTGGTGGCCGCGTGCCGCCAGCCACCGGCGTGCGGACGCCCTGACCCTGCTGGAACAGGTGGGCATGGCGGCTCAGGCCGATCGCCCCTGCAGCGCTCTGGCCTATGGCGATGTGAAGCGGGTGGAGCTGGCCATGGCGCTGGCCCATGATCCGCTGCTGCTGCTCATGGACGAACCCACGGCCGGCATGGCCCCGGGCGAGCGTGTCGCGCTGATGCAGCTGACGCGCCAGCTGGCGCAGCAGCGCCGCATGGGCGTGCTGTTTACCGAACACAGCATGGACGTGGTCTTCGGTCAGGCCGACCGTGTGGCCGTGCTGGTGCGCGGCCAGCTGCTGGCCGAAGGTAGGCCGCAAGCCATTCGCGACGACGCGCGCGTACAACAGGCCTACCTCGGTACCGGCCTCGTTCTTGAAAAACAGCAATGAATCAAATGCATAGCAACCAGCGCTTGATGGATAAGGGCAAGAGCCCCAAATTGCTTGAAGTTCAGAACCTCGATGCCTGGTATGGCGCGGCCCATATCCTGCATCAGGTATCTCTGGCCGTGGGGCGGGGCGAAGTCGTGGCGCTGATGGGTCGCAATGGCGCTGGCAAGTCCACCACGCTCAAGAGCATTGCCGCCCTGGTGCCGCACCGCGAGGGCAGTATCCGCTTCATGGGAGAGGCGATAGAGAAAAAAGCCTCGCACCAGATCGCGCAGCGCGGCCTGGGCTATGTGCCCGAGGATCGCCGCATCTTCACCGAGCTGACGGTGCTGGAGAACCTCGAGGTCGGCAAGCAAAAGCCTCGCCAATGGCCCGATGGCTCCGCCATGCCGCACTGGACGCCCGAAAAGCTTTTTGCGCTGTTCCCCAACCTGGGCGAGATGCCTGACCGCCTTGGCGGGCGCATGAGCGGTGGCGAGCAGCAGATGCTGAGCGTGGCCCGCACGCTGATGGGCCAGCCCTGTCTGGTACTGCTGGACGAGCCCTCCGAGGGGGTTGCTCCGCTGATCGTCGAGCAGATGGCGCGCACGATTCTGGAGCTGAAGGCACAGGGCATAGGCATCTTGCTCAGCGAGCAGAACCTGCCGTTTGCCGAAGTCGTGGCCGACCGGGCCTATGTGCTGGAAAAAGGCCAGATCGTGCACGCGGCCAGCATGGCCGAGCTGGCGAGCGACAAGGCGGCACGCCAGCAATATCTGGGCGTCTGAAACCCTGGTCTAGCGTAACGACAGCAAGGGCGTCAGCGGGCGCAAACGGGATGAGCGCAGCAGCTTGCCGGGCAGCAGATAGCTCCCCCCGAAAATCGGCAGTTCCACTTCGGTGAAAGCCACCTCTAGATCCACGCCGCTTTGCAGCCAGGCCTGCCAGACCAGCGTGGTGCAATAGACGCCCTGGCCCGAACCCTGCAGCTGAAACGGCTTGCCCTGCTGTGCCATGGCCCAGGCCACGGCCCGCTCACGCGCACCGGGGTCTGCCGTGACCTGATACAGGCGAAAGGCCTGAGCGCGCTGAACGCCCAGGAAAAAGTCCAGCGAATCCAGCACCACGGCATCGGGCTGGCCCTCGCGTTCGGACGGCGTGGCATGCAACACCAGCCACTGACCGGGCCGGCCCACCAGCATGCCCACATGGCTGAAGTCACCGCGGTCCACCGCTTGTACCAGGCGACTGACGTTCTCCGTACCTCGGCGGAAGATCAGATCGCCCGGCGCCGCCTGCGGCGGCAGCTGCGGCGTTGCGAGAGCCAGGCCAGCACAGCAGGCCGAGACCGCCATCACAGCGGCTATTGCCAGCCGCCGAAAAATCACAGCTGCACTTTCCAGACGCCCTGTTCCTGGAACAGATTGATGCGCTCGCGGCGGGTGCTGCCATCGCGATAGTGAACCTGAACCCTGAGCTTGGTGACCTGCTCTTCCTGGGACACAACTCGCTCCAGCACCTCGACCTTGAGCAAACCGCCGCGGGAGTTGATCAGCTTCTGACCGCTGGTCAGTATCCGGCGCAGCTTGCTCTCGAAACCTGCCAGCTCTTGCTTGGAAATATGGCGTGCCGAAATCAAACGCATGCAAGCGTCGAAATCGCCTTCGGCAATCAGTTGGTAAAAGTGCTGGACCAGTTCATCCTGACTTTGTTCAGGGGTGGTCGTGGCACAGGCCGACAGACCCAGAGCCAGAGACAGCGAGAAGGGGAGAAGCAGACATCGGCGGCGGGAAAGGGAGACAGAAGCAGACACGGACCGGGTACAGCAAAAGCAAAGAAGGCCGCAGTGTAGTCGCCACAACGGCCCTGCTCTTGCGTGCAGTCAGTGCACCGACCTATTCGACCACCACCGGGCTGAACTCCGGTGGCGCGCCGAAGTAGGCGCGCGGGGACGGTGGCTGCGCGCCATCGATATCCTGCACGCCATACTCGCTGGCCAGCTCGGCCGTATAGAACACGCCGCCGGAGCGCTTTTCCAGGCAGTCGGCATCGCCATGCAAGGCCAGTACCACCCGACCTATGAATTGCGGCGTTTCGGCGCTGTCGAAGCTGTCGCCGTATTTGTCGGGCTCGGCCGCGCAGACGCGTTCGGAACGTTCGGTCCTGACCAGTCCGGGCCAGAGCGAAACCACACTCACGCCGGCAGGCTTGAAATCGTGGGCCATGTCGAAGCTCATCTTGTCCGTGCCGGCCTTGCCCGCGCCATAAGCCGGCCCATGCATATAGCAGCGGCTGCCTGCCGACGAGATATTGACCACCAGGCCACGCGCCGCGATCAGCAGGCCGGCCGCGCAATGACTGGCCACGTAGGTGGAACGCAGACCCACATCGAGCAGCCCGGTCATCTCCAGCGGCTTCTGCCAGAAGGGGCCGGGAACGGTCAGCGCATCGGGAATCGCAATCGCACAATTGACCAGAATGTCGAGCCGACCATGCTCGCGGCGCACACGCTCGAACAGCGCCGCCACCTGGACATCATCGCCATGGTCACAGGCCACGGCAATGCCGTGGCCGCCGGCTGCCGTCACATCGGCAGCTGTTCTGCCTACCGTGCCGGGCAGCGGCGAGTCGCCCTCCTTCACGCTGCGCCCCGTCACATAGACGGTTGCACCCGACGCACCCAGCGCCAGCGCCACACCCCGGCCCACGCCACGGCTGGCCCCCGTCACCACACATATCAAAGCCTGGTTCATGCTCTTTCCTTTGTGTCTTGAAGCAGCATGAATCTGTAGCAAACTGCGGCGCCCGGCAACGTCTGATAAGACTATGTCTTGCGATGCATGCGCTGCTGTGCCCGGGCGTGACGAGCCAACGTCTGCTGTGCCATGTGGAGCACCGGCGCATCGACCATGCGGCCGTCCAGCACGCAGACACCGCCGCCAGCCTCGGCCAGCGCCTGGCACAGGCGCTGCGCATGGGCCACAGCGGCGGGGTCGGGGTCGAAGACGGCGTGCAGGGGCTGCACCTGGGCCGGGTGAATGCACAGCTTGCCGCCAAAGCCCATGCGCCTGGCGCGCGCCGCGTCCAATGCCAGTCGTTCGGGGTTGCGCGTTTCCACGGTCACGCCGTCCACGACCGCGCCAATGCCGGCGCGGCGCGAGGCCAGGACCAGGGCCATGCGCATGGGCAGCAGCTCTTCCTCCTCCAGCCCGCAGGCCATGCCTGCATCGACCTGGAAGTCCAGATGGCCGAAGGCCAGCCGCACCACCTGAGGAGCGGCAGCCAGGGCAGCCGCAGCGTCCAGTCCGGCCACGCTCTCGATCAGGGGCAGCAAGGCCGCCTGTGCCCCCGCAGCCCGGGCCACCGCATGCAGGGTCTGGGCACGCTCGGCCTTGGAGACCACGACGCCGGCCACGCCCATCTCCACCAGCTGCGCCAGCGCGCGCAGGTCCTCGGCATGCCAGGGTGTGCCTTCGGCGTTGATGCGCACCAGCAGGCGTGCGCGCTGCGTGCCTTCCAGCGCTTCCACGGCCTGGGCCAGCGCCTGGCGCGCGCCCTCCTTGTCGGCCGGTGCCACGGCGTCCTCCCAGTCGGCGATCACCATGTCGGCACCGCTGTCCATGGCCTTTCCAAGGCGTTCGGGTCGCGTGGCAGGAACGAAAAGAAAGGAGGTGGCCTGTCGCGCCAGATCGTGCATGCGTATGTCCTTGAAGAATGGCTTATTCGGCTGAAACGCCGGCGGCCTTGATGACCTTGTTCCAACGCACCACTTCGGCCTGCAGATGGGTGCGCAGGCCTTCGGGCGTGGCCTTCTCAGGCGATACCAGGTCGGAGCTGAGCTCGGCGATGCGCTTTCTGACGTTCTCGTCCTTGATGGCCACGTTCAGTGCCTTGTTGATGGCCATGACCACCTCCTTGGGCGTGCCCTTGGGCGCATACATGCCGTGCCAGACCTTGACGTCAAAGCCCTTGAGGCCCTGCTCGTCCAGCGTCGGGATATTGGGCAGCGACGACAGGCGCTGAGGTGTGGTCACGCCGAAGACCTTGGCGCGCTGACCGTCCTTGATCACGGGCACGGTCTGGGTGGTCTGGTCGCACAGCAGGTCCACCTGACCACCCATGAGGTCGTTCATCGCGGGGCCCGCGCCCTTGTAGGGCACGGTGGTGAGCTTGACGCCCGCCTGGTGCATGAACAGCATGCCGCACAACTGGGACACGGCACCGATGCCGGCATTGGCCAGAGAGACCTTGTCCTGGTTCTTCCTCACGTAGTCCAGCAGCTCGGCGAAGTTGCTGGCCGGGAAGTCCTTGCGCGACAGCAGGGTCATGGGGACGTCCAGCACCTGGCCGATGTACTCGAAGTCCTTGAGCGGGTCATAGGACAGTTTCTTGTACAGCGCCGGCGCCGTGGCCATGCCCATGTGGTGGATGAGGATGGTGTAGCCGTCCGCCTTGGCCTTGGCCACGCGGGCCGGTGCGATGGTGCCGCCCGCTCCCACGGTATTTTCCACCAGCACGCTCTGGCCCAGCACCTGCCCCATGGGGATGGCCAGCAGGCGCGCCACCACGTCGGTAGGTCCGCCCGCACTGTAGGGAACGACAAGCACAACCGGCTTCTCGGGCCAGGAACTGGCTTGGGCGCCGGCGCATGCCGCCAGCGCGCAGGCGGCGGCCGCTGCGTGAACAAGGCGGCGGCGGAAAGGGTTTGTGCTTTGCATGGTTTGTCTCCTGTGCACTTTGGTGGAAGCGGGAGGCGCTCTGTGACGGCGCCTTTCCCTTGGATCCGCCGGCCTGGACCGGCGGGAAAACTCAGTCCAGCAGACGCCGCACGCGCGGCCATTGCGCGACCTGCCACAGCCTTGCCACCGCTGCCTGGGCGTGCTCGGCGGGCACATGGCCGCCGTAGGCGATCAGCCGCAGCGCCTTGGCCGTGATTTCCTCGCGCGACAGCGTGTTGCCGGGGTCGCCCTTGGGCTCGTCGACACGGCCCTTGAGCAAACGGCCATCCGTGGTCTGCACGCTGACCTTGCCTATCCAGCGTTGGGGATAGGCAGCGTCGACCTCGGCATCAAGCTCCATGCTCACCTTGTCGCGCAGCGCCACGGTTTCCTGTGCCAGATAGTCGCGGTCGAACTCCGTCAGCCCCGCATGGCCGTGACGCGCCGCCAGCGCCAGCACGGTGCCCATGGAGAACTTGCTCTGGTGCACGGTGCTCGGCCTGACCACGGGGCCGAGCACATCGATGGCGCCCTGATGCACATGACAGGTGACCTGGGCCAGGTCGGCGGGGGTCAGGTCATGGTCCTGCATGACCTGCAGCAGCGCATCGGCGGCCGGGTGGGTGTGGCGGCATGAGGCATGCCATTTGAACGAGGTCTCGGCCGTGGCCCAGCGTGTGCCCAGCCCGTCGCTGAGCCGTGCCGGGTCGGCATCCGTGGACATGCCTGCCGCCAGTCCCTGCGGCCCCGTGAAGATGTCCTGCGCGCCCGTGAAGCCGTCCTGCGCCAGGAAGGCGGCCGCCAGTCCTGCTGAGGCAGCATGCGCCGTGTGCAGCTGCTTGCTGTCGGCGCCTGTGCGCAGAAACTCCCACAGCCCCGCCGACTGGGTGCCGGCCGAGCCGAAGGCATGCTGCATCTGCTCGGGCGTCAGCTTGAGCAAACGGCCCACGGCGGCAGCCGCCGCCAGCGTGCCGGCCGTGGCCGTAGTGTGGAAGATGCGGTAGTGGCTGCGGCCCAGAAACTCGCCCACCCGGATGCCGACCTCATAGCCGGCCACACAGGCCTGCATAAGCTCGACGCCGCTGGCACCAAGGCTCTGCGCCACCGCCAGCGCGGGCGGGAAGACCACGGCCGCAGGGTGGAACACCGAGCCGTTGTGCACATCGTCCTGCTCGGCCACATGCGAAGCAGCGGCGTTGGCCTGGGCCGCCATCAAAGGTGAACTGGTGGCGGCACTGCCCAGTATCTCGCAGGGGCCCGCGGCCGGGCCCTGGGACAGCGCGAAGCGCGTGATGCTCTGCACGGGGCGCGCGTTCTGGCCTGCGAGAGCGGAGCCGAACCAGTCCACCCACAGATCCTCGGCGCGGCGCTGCACCTGCAGCGGGACATCCTCCCAGCACAGCGTGGCCGCGAACCGGGCCAGCGGATGAATGCTCACTTGGGTCTCGTTCTTCATGGAATCACTCCCGCGCATACGCTGCGCACAGCTTTCACAGAGTTGCTTCTTCGGCGTACAGAGCACGGATGCGCTCGGCCGACCAGCCCAGCTCGGCCAGGATGGCCTCGCTGTGCTCGCCTACGGACGGCACAGCCTCCATGCGGTAGTCAAAGGCGCTGTTGGCACCGGGCGGCAGCAGTGCCTGCACCGGCCCGGCCGGCGTTCCCACGCAGCACCAGCGCTGACGCGCGGCCAGCTGCGGATGGGCCCACAGGCCGGCCATGTCGTTGACTCGCGCATTGGCAATGCCGGCCGCGTCCAGCCGCTGCACGACCTGGGCCGCATTCAGCGCGTTGAACACATCCAGAATCAGCGCTCGCAGCTCCTCGCGGTTGGCGTTGCGCTGCGCATTGCTGTCAAAGCGCGCATCGCTGGCCAGTGCCGGCTGCAGCAGCACCTGCTCGCAAAAAAGCTTCCATTCGCGCTCGTTCTGCAGGCCCAGCATCACCGTGCCGCCGTCGCCCGCCTCGAAGGGGCCATAGGGGTAGATGCTGGCATGCGATGCGCCCGTGCGCGGCGGCGGCGGCGCGCCCTCCCAGGCGTAGTACATGGGGTAACCCATCCACTCGCCCAGCGCCTCCAGCATGGAGACATCGATATGGCTCCCCTCACCCGTGCGGCCGCGCAGCAGCAGGGCCGACAGGATGTTGGTGTAGGCGTACATGCCGGCCGCGATGTCGGCCACCGAGATACCTGCCTTGGACGGCACCTCGGGCGTACCCGTGACCGATAGAAACCCCGCCTCGCTCTGGATCAGCAGGTCGTAGGCCTTCTTGTCGCGGTAGGGACCGTCGGCGCCATAGCCGCTGATGTCGCAGACGATGAGCTTGGGATTGTGGGCCTTCAGCACCTCCCAGGACAGACCCATGCGCGCGGCCGCGCCGGGCGCCAGGTTCTGCACCAGCACGTCGGCGCCTTCGAGCAGTTGCATCAGCGCCTCGAGTGCGTCGGGCCGCTTGAGATCGAGCTCCAGGCTTTGCTTGCTGCGGTTGATCCAGGTGAAGTGCGAGGACTGGCCGTTGACGCGCTGGTCGTAGCCGCGCGCGAAATCGCCATTTCCCGGACGCTCCACCTTGATCACGCGCGCGCCCAGATCGGCTAGCTGGCGGGTGCAGAAAGGCGCAGCCACCGCATGTTCCAGCGAGACCACGGTGATGCCGTCGAGGGGGCGAAGACTATGTTTTTTCATCTTGGAAATCCATTGCACTTTGGCGAAACTCACGACCCGAACAACTGGCGCGCTCAAAGCCAGGGTCAGCAAGCAAGGGCCTGGGCCGGCCGCACCGCCCCGCAGCGGGCTGTCGTCCCCCTTTCAGGGGGAAGGCGCGCAGCGCCTCAGGGGGGTGTCGCACATCAAAACGAGCGGGGCAGCCCGAGGATGTGCTCGGCCACATAGGAATAGATCAGGTTGGTGGAGATCGGCGCCACCTGATAGAGGCGGGTTTCGCGGAACTTGCGCTCCACGTCGTACTCGCAGGCAAAGCCGAAGCCACCGTGGAACTGGATGCAGGCATTGGCGGCCTCCCAGCTGGCCTTGGCCGCAAGATACTTGGCCATATTGGCCTGAGCGCCCATGGACTCTCGCGCGTCGAACAGTTCGCAGGCCTTCCAGCGCATGAGATTGGCGGCCTCGACCTCGATGAAGGCATCGGCGATCGGGAACTGCACGCCCTGGTTCTGACCTATGGGACGGCCGAACACCTGGCGGTCCTTCACGTAGTTCGTCACACGGTCCAGAAACCAGTAGCCGTCGCCTATGCACTCGGCCGCAATCAGTGTGCGTTCGGCGTTCAGCCCGTCGAGGATGTACTTGAAGCCCTTGCCTTCCTCGCCGATCAGGTTCTCCTCGGGAATTTCCAGATCCTCGAAGAACAGCTCGTTGGTCTCGTGGTTGACCATATTGAGGATGGGGCGCACGGTCATGCCCTTCTTCTCGGCCTCGCGCAGATCGACCATGAAGATGGACATGCCCTCACTTTTCTTCTTCACTTCTGCCAGCGGTGTGGTGCGCGCCAGCAAGATCATGAAGTCGCTGTGCTGGATGCGGCTGATCCAGACCTTCTGGCCGTTGATCACATAGCGCCCGTCCTTCTTCACGGCGCTGGTCTTGATCTTGGTGGTGTCCGTGCCCGTGGTGGGCTCTGTGACACCCATGGACTGCAGCCGCCATTCGCCCGAGGCGATGCGCGGCAGGTATTTCTCCTTCTGCGCCTGCGAGCCATGGCGCAGCAGCGTGCCCATGTTATACATCTGGCCGTGGCAGGCGCCCGAGTTGCCGCCGCAGCGGTTGATCTCCTCCATGATGACGCTGGCCTCGGTCAGGCCCAGGCCGCTGCCGCCGTACTCCTGCGGAATCAGCGCGGCCAGCCAGCCTGCGTTCGTGAGCGCGTTGACAAAGGCTTCGGGGTAGACGCGCTGCTCGTCGATCTTGCGGAAATACTCGTCGGGGAACTGCGCACACAGCGCACGGATGGCATCGCGGATCTCATGGTGGTGGTTGGAGCTGGTGTGTTCGATCATTTCAAGCCTTCTGGCGACAAACGCTTGTCCGGCAAGCGCTATCGGCTATGGGTTTCAGTCTTCAAGCCACTGTGACCGTGGCCTGCATGGTCAGAAGCCCTTCGTGGTCCTGCGCCCACAGGTCGATGGTCCTGCCGTCATCGCGCGGCTTTCCGTGCACGCTGAAAGGATGCAGGTCGAAGGTCGGTCGCAAGGCCTTGAAGTCGAACGCGACCACCCTGGCGCCGGGCAGCTGGCGGCGCAGCAGATCGAGCAGCAGCGTGGCAATCAGCGGACCATGCACGATCAGGCCCGGGTAGCCCTCGACCTGGGTCACGTACCGGCGGTCGTAGTGGATGCGGTGACCGTTGAAGGTCAGCGCCGAGTAGCGGAACAGCAGAACGTCATCGGGCACGATGCTGCGCGACCAGGCAGCCTGGCCCGCGAGCGGCGGCTGCTGCGGTGGCGGCACCGGATCGCCGGGCCTTGCAGCGGCCCGGTAGACGATGTCGTGCTCTTCGGTCAGCGCCAGACCGTCCTGGTTCGAGAAACGGTGCTCCACCAGCACGAACAGCAGCTCGCCCGAGCGTCCGGTCTTGTGCTGCACGCTGCGGATGGTGGAGACACGCTGCACCTCCTGCCCCAGGCGCAGCGGATTGTCTGTCTCCCAGCGCAGCCGTCCGCCCGCCCACATGCGGCGCGGCAGCGGCACGGGCGGCAGGAAGCCGCCGCGCCGGGGATGCCCGTCGGGGCCGATCTCGCTCTGGCGCGCATGCGGCAGGAAATACAGCCAGTGCCATAGCGCAGGCACGGCTGAGCCATCCTCAGGCACGGGATCGTCACGATCCAGCGTGGCCGAGAGGGCACGCAGCGGAGCTGCGGTGATGACGTCGGACATGGTCTCGCTGCGCTCCTGCCAAGACTGGAGCTTGGTCAGGGTGGCTGCGTCGATCTGGACAGTGTTCGGGTGCATGGATGGAAGTGCTGGAAGAGATTCAGTTCACCGTGGCGCCGGAGGTCTTCACGATATGCGCCCATTTGGCGATGTCCTGCTTGAGAACGGCAGCCAGCTCGTCAGGCGTGACTTGACGCTCTGGCGTGCCCGCAAGCTCCACGCCCTGAGCCTGCAACTGGGCGCGCATGTCCTTGTCCGCCATGGCCTGCTGCATGCCTTCGCGCAGCCGGCTCATCACCGCAGGCGGCAGGCCGCGCGGCGCGAACAGGGCAATCCACAGCGTGCCGTTGTAGCCGGGCACGAACTCACCCAGCGATGGCACGTCGGGCAGCAAGGGCGAGCGCGCTGCGCTGCTGACCGCCAGTGCCCGCAGCTTGCCCGACTTGATGTACTGCAGCGTGGACGGCAGGCTGCCGAACAGCAGCGGCAGCTGCCCGCCCAGCACATCGTTAAGTGCCGGCGCCACGCCCTTGTAGGGGACATGCTGCAGCTGCACGCCGGCCATCTGGTTAAGCATCTCGCCCAGCAGGTGGTTGAGCGTACCGTTGCCTGCCGATGCATATTGCAACTCGCCGGGCTTGGACCTGGCCAGGGCCAGCAGCTCGGGAACAGTCCGGGCAGGAAATGATGGATGGGCCAGCAGCACATTGGGCACGGAGCCGATCATGCTCACCGGCGTGAAGTCGCCCACGGGATCGAAGCCCGGCGACTTGTAGAGTGCGGGATTGATGGCCTGGCTGCTGCTGATGGTCATCAGCAATGTATGGCCGTCCCTGGCGGCCTTCGCCACGGCCTGGGTACCGATGTTGCCACCCGCACCGGGGCGGTTCTCGACCACCGCGCCCACGGACAGCTTCTCGCCCAGTTTCTGTGCCACGATGCGGCCCACGATGTCATTGGTTCCGCCCGCTGCCTGGGGCACCACCAGCACGATGGGGCGGGCGGGATAGGAGGTCTGCGCCCAGGTCGGCAGGCCCAGGGTCAGCAGGGCGCCGGCGCAGAGGCTGCGGCGCGATACCGATGGAGTGGAGGGCGGGGCTGATCGGACTGGCACGGCGACTGTCTCCTCTTTTGGGGTTGATAGCCCTATGCTCGCTGGCGCCAGCTCTGTGCACAATCTCTGATATTGGAATCAAGCCTTTTGTTTTTCCGAAGCCTTGACTTGATTGGTATAAACCATGAGCCGCCATGCAATTCGATCTCAAGGATTTAAGACTCTTTGTTTTGATAGCACAGACAGGAAGCCTGACAAGGGCGTCCGAACAGTCTCACCTATCGCTTGCAGCCACCAGCGCACGTGTCAAGGCACTGGAGGAGCAGGCCGGCATGCCTTTGCTGATACGAGAGGCTAGAGGGGTAAAGCTGTCGGCACCCGGCGAGGCCTTTTTGCACCATGCGCGCGCCATGCTGCAGCATTCGCAGCAATTGCAAGCCGACCTGCAGGAGTACGGCGCGGGCCTGCGCGGCCATGTGCGCGTATTCGCCAACACCACGGCCGTGACGGAGTTCATGCCCGACATACTTGCGGCCTACCTCACCCAGCACCCGCACATCAGCGTGGACCTGCAGGAGCGCCCCAATGCCGGCATTGCCGCCGACATCCGCGACGGCCGCGCCGACCTGGGCATCGTGGCCGGCGAGGTGGACACGCACGGCCTGCGCGTGCTGCATTTCAGCACCGACCGGCTGGTGCTGGTGACCCCCGACACCGCGCGCTGGGCGGACATGAGCAGCGTGGCCTTTGCCGATGTGCTGCACGAGCGCTTTGTGGGCATGCACCGTGGCAGCACGCTGCAGACCTTTCTGGAGCGGCTGAGCCAGCAACTGGGCACCACGCTGAAGCTGCGCATACAGTTGTCCAGCTTCGACTCGATGTGCCGCATGGTCGCGGCAGGCGTGGGCGTGGCCGTGGTGCCCGAGACCGTGGCCCAGCGCTACCGCGGCCTGCCGCGCGTCTGCCGCGTGCCGCTGACCGACGCCTGGGCAGTGCGCCCCCGCTATATGCTGGTGCGCGAGGAACAGCAGGTATCGGTCCAGCTGCAGGAACTGATGGACGCCATCGCTGCCTACCATGAGCACGGCGAGAGCAACGTGACGCAGAGCGAATCTGGCCGCTAAAACGACGCCGCGGCGAGCACGCGTGATCGCAGCCGCGGCAGGTCGATGACGGTGATGCCGCCGTATTCGATCTCTATCAGGCCCGCCGCCGCCAGGCGCCGCAGCGCTGCGTTGCAGCGCTGGCGCGACAGGCCAGAGAGGTTGGCAATCTCCTCCTGGGACACCCGCAGGCGCGGGTCGCTGCCCGGATGCAGCCAGGGGTGGAACAGGCCCACCAGTGCGCGCGCCACCTGACTGTCGGTATCGAGCAGATGGTGGGCCGCAAAGTTGCCCAGGAACCAGTGCATGCGCTCGTTGATCTGACGCAGCAAAAAGGCTTCGAAGCTGCGCTCGCTGCCGCGCAGCCATTCAAAGACCTCGGCGGGCATCAAGGCCACGCGGCTGTCGCGCAGAGCGATCACGTCCGCCGTGCGCGCCACTCCGCGCAGCACCGTTCCCTCGCCGAACCAGCTGCCCACCGACAAGCCGCCCAGCGTGACAGAGCGGCCGTCGGCGCTGCTCACCGACCATTTGAGCAGCCCTTCGATGGCGCCATACCAGTGCCGAGGCGCATCTCCCATACGGCACAGCGCAGTGCCCGCGGGCAGGTCCACCTCGCGCATCTCCGCACGCACGCGTTCGCGCACGGCAACGTCGAGCACGGGAAACCAGGCCGAGCCGGAGAGCAGTTCGTCGAGGGTGGGACGGGCCGCGGCCGTTGAGCGGTGATGGCGGGCGATGGTGAAGCTCCTTGCGTACTTACCCCGAGGTCAAATGTCATCGCAACGACTGATTCGTGCAGGGGTGAAAAAAATAATAGCTGACGACCCAACCCCACGCATCAGGAGACGCCATGAGCAAGCGCAAAGTGATCGTGACCATTGCCCCCACGGGCGGCATGGCCCACAAATCGCAGAACCCCCATCTCCCTACCCAGCCGGACGAAATCGCCGAGGACGTGGTGCGCTGCTTCAATGCGGGCGCCAGCGTGGCCGCCATCCATGCGCGCCGCCCCGACGACGGCGCCACCTGCAATGCCGACATCTACCGCGACATCAACACCCGCATCCGCGCTGCGGGCTGCGACATCGTGATCAACAACTCCACGGGTGGTGGCGTGCACGGCGACATGGTGCGCGAGCTGCAGGGCGGGCGCTGGGAAATCGCCTGGGAGGAGCGCATCAAGGGCA
Organism: Comamonas sp. HJ-2; assembly: GCF_053615495.1. Taxonomy (NCBI): domain Bacteria; kingdom Pseudomonadati; phylum Pseudomonadota; class Betaproteobacteria; order Burkholderiales; family Comamonadaceae; genus Comamonas; species Comamonas sp. HJ-2. The sequence goes on from NZ_JBSIFD010000004.1 coordinate 32,289, forward strand.
TGGACGCAGGCGCCGAGATGTGCACGCTGGATGCGACCACGCTGAACCTGAGCTTCGGAGGGCGCGAGATCCTCATGGACACGCCGCTGTCCCGAGGCCGCGAGCTGGCCGTAGGCATGAAGGCGCGCGGCATCAAGCCAGAGTGGGAAGTCTTCGCACACACCCATATCCTGCAGGACGTGACGACGCTGATCGAGGAAGACCACGATGCCGCACCGCACTTCATCAACCTGGTGATGAATGTCCACCGCAACTTCCAGAACGCCATGCCGTTCTCGCCGCGCTATCTGCAGCAGATGGTGGACGTTCTGCCCGCCAACAGCATCTTCTGCGTCAGCGGCATCGGCCCCTCGCAGCTGGAGGCCAATGTGGCTGCGCTGCTGCTGGGCGGCCATGCGCGTGTGGGCCTGGAGGACAACCTCTACTACCGCCAGGGCGAACTGGCCACCAATGTGCAGCTGACGGAGCGCATCGTGCGCCTGATCCGCGAGCTCGACATGGAGCCCGCCACACCCGAGGAAGCACGTCAGATCATGGGGCTGCAACGCAGTGGCATGCCGCGACCCGCGTTCGCGCCCGCCGCCATGGCACAGGCTGCCTGAGCCGCGCACGGCGCAGCACAGCTCACAAAACAACGAGGAGACAGCATCATGAACTTCACATACAAGGCCCTGGCGGGCGCCGTGACGCTGGCCGGTGCGGCCACGGCAGCAGCCCAGATTTCGGACGATGTGATACGCATAGGCTTCATCAGCGATATGTCGGGCGTATACCGCGACTACGACGGGCCGGCAGGCGCAGAGGCCATACGCATGGCCATCGCCGACATGGGCGGAGCCATCAACGGCAAGAAGATCGAGCTGGTGGCGGCCGACCACCAGAACAAGGCTGACATCGCCGCAGCCAAGGCGCGTCAATGGTTCGACGTGGAGCGCTTCGACATGCTGATCGGTGGCGTGAACTCGGGCGCGGCCATTGCCATGGCGGGCGTGGCGCGCGATAAGCGCAAGCCCTATTTCGTGGTCGGCTCGGGTGCTTCCAGCCTCACCAACGAGCAGTGTTCGCCCTACACGGTCATGTATGCCTACGACACGGTGGCCATGGCGCGCGGAACGGCCAGCGCCGTGCTCAAGAGCGGCGGCAAGCGCTGGTTCTTCGTGACGGCCGACTATGCCTTCGGCAATGCGCTTCAGGCCGATGCCGCCAAGGTGCTCGAAGCCGGCAGCGGCAACGTGGCCGGTGCGGTCAAGCACCCGCTGGGCGCCAGCGACTTCTCGTCCTTCATGCTGCAGGCTCTGGCGGCCAAGCCCGATGTACTGGCCCTGGCCAACGCAGGCGGCGACACGGTCAACGCCATCAAGTCGGCGGCGGAATTCGGGCTGGCGCAGAAGATGAAGCTCGCGGGCATGATCATCACCATTCAGGACGTACACGCCCTGGGCCTGAAGACGGCACAGGGCATGTATCTGACCGACAGCTGGTACTGGAACCAGAGCCCCGAGGCCAGCGCATGGGCGCGGCGCTTCTTCGACAAGCACAAGCGCATGCCCACCTCCTTTCATGCGGGCGACTACTCCGCCACGCTGCAGTACCTCAAGGCCGTGCAGGCCGCGGGCACGGACGATGGCACCAAGGTGATGGAACAGCTCAGGAAGACCCGTTTCAACGACATGTTCGTCAAGGACGGCTGGCTGCGTGCCGACGGCCTGATGGTGCATGACATGCATCTGATGCAGGTGAAGACGCCAGCCGAATCCAGAGAGCCCTGGGACTACTACAAGGTGGTCGAGACCATCCGTGGCGAGGCCGCCTGGACTACCCGCGCCGAGACACGCTGCGCGCAATGGAAGACATCATGAGCGCGGCCGCAACCGTGATACGGCACGTGGCCGTGGTCGGCACCGGCGTGATCGGTGCCAGCTGGGCAGCGTTCTTCCTGGCGCGCGGCCTGGATGTGACGGCCACCGATCCCGCACCCGGCGCCGAGCAGCGCCTGCGCGAAGCGGTGCAGCGCCACTGGCCGACCATGCAACGCATGGGGCTGGTGGATGGAGCTTCGCCCGAACGCCTGCGCTTCGACGCCGCACTTGAGCGTGCGCTGGACGGCTGCGACTTCGTGCAGGAAAGCGGCCCCGAGCGCGCCGACTTCAAGGCTGACCTCTATGCGCGCATGGACGCGGCCACACCACCCCGGGTACTGCTGGCCAGCAGCAGTTCGGGTCTGCCGGTCAGCGGCATGCAGGCACGCTGCAAGACGCCGCAGCGCGTGGTTCTGGGCCATCCCTTCAATCCGCCCCACCTGATTCCGCTGGTGGAGGTGGGTGGTGGCGATGCCACCTCGCCAGACAGCATCCAGCGCGCCATGGACTTCTACGCAGCACTGGGCAAGCGCCCCATTCATGTGCGGCGCGAGATCGCTGGCCACATCGCCAACCGCCTGCAGGCCGCGCTGTGGCGCGAGGCCTTTCACCTCGTTGACCAGGGGGTGGCCAGCGTCAGCGACATCGACACGGCCATCGCCCACGGCCCCGGCCTGCGCTGGGCGCTGATGGGGCCATTCATGAACCTGCATCTGTCTGGCGGACAGGGCGGCATGCAGCACCTGCTGGAGCACCTGGGCGGCCCCATCGAAAGCTGGTGGCGCGATCTTGGCAATCCAGCCATGACAGAGGCGCTCAAGGACAGTGTGGTGCAGGGCGTGGCAGAGGCGCGCGGCATGCGCCGCGAGGAGGAGCTGGAGCGCACGCGCGACGAGCTGCTGACCGACCTGATACGTGCCAAGGCCCAGGGCTCGCTGTTCTGAGCCTACATGGAGGAGTACCCATGCAAGCCATAGACTTCCTGTCCGACCCGCAGCAGGTCGCCCCGCCGCGCAGCCTGCGCATCGATCTCGACGACGGCAGCTTCGTGCTGCGATCGCCCGTGGCCCTCAAGCCCTATGCACGTTGCGTGGGCGAGTGGCTGGAACGCTGGGCGCGCGAAACCCCCGAGGCGCCGGCCCTGGCCGAGCGCACGCCCGACGGCAGCGGCTGGCGCATGCTGAGCTGGGGCGAGCTGCGCGAGGCCGTGGGACGCACGGCCCAGGGGCTGCTGGACCTGGATCTGCCCCCCGGCCCTGTGGTCATCCTGTCGGACAACGCCATCGATCACGCGGTGCTGATGCTGGCCGCCATGCACGTGGGCCGGGCAGCCTGCTCGCTGTCCAGTGCCTACTCGCGCACGGCGCGCGACTTCGGGCGGCTGCGCCAGATGCTCCAGGTGCTGCAGCCCGCGCTGATCTACGCATCGGACGCGCGCCTGTACGGACCGGCGCTGGCGGCCTGCAAAACCCGCGCGCCCTGCGTCTTCAGCGCACATGCACCGCACTGGCCTGGCGGGCTGGATTTCGAGGCGCTCATGGCCAGACCCGAGACGGCCGCCGTGCGCACTGCATACGAGGCCATCGCGCCCGACACGCATGCCAAATACCTGCTGACCTCGGGCTCCACAGGCACGCCCAAGGTGGTCATCAACACGCACCGCATGCTGTGCGCCAACCAGCAGCAAATGGCGCAGACCTGGCGCTTCCTGGAGCAGGAAAAGCCCGTGCTCGTGGACTGGCTTCCCTGGAGCCACACCTTCGGCGGCAACCACAACCTGCATCTGGTACTGGCGCACGGCGGCACGCTCTACATCGACGAGGGCCGGCCCGCACCGGGTCTGATCGAGAAGACGGTGCGCAATCTGCGCGAAGTCCGCCCCACGCTGTGGTTCAACGTGCCGCGCGGCTTCGACATGGTGCTGCCGCTGATGGAGGCCGACGACGCGCTGGCGGCGGACATGCTCTCGCGCCTTCGCCTGGCCTTCTATGCGGCTGCGGCGCTGGCCCCCTCGACCTGGAAGCGGCTGGAGGCGGTGGCCCAGCGCGTGCGCCCGGGCCGCCCCCTGTGGCTGACCACGTCCTGGGGCTGCACCGAGACCTCGCCCGCGATCACCTCGGCCCACTGGCAGCTTGACAGCGCAGGCTGCATAGGTGCGCCACTGCCCGGGCTGGAGCTCAAGTTCGTACCCAACGGCAACAAGCAGGAAATGCGCGTGAAGGGCGTGTCGGTTTTCCCCGGCTACCGCGACGCACCGCGCGAAACTGCAGCGGCTTTCGACGAGGAAGGTTATTACCGCATCGGCGACGCAGGCTTCGTCGTGGACGAGCAGCGGCCCGAGCGCGGCGTGATCTTCAACGGCCGCGTGGCCGAGGACTTCAAGCTCTCCAGCGGCACCTGGGTCTCGGTGGGAACGCTGCGCGTGGAACTGGTGTCGCGCCTGGCGCCCTGGGTGCAGGACATCGTCATCGCAGGCCACGACCGTGACGAGCTGGGCCTGCTGGTATTTGCCACGCCCGCAGGTGCTGCCGCCCCCGAAACCCTGGCACAGGCACTGCGCCGCGTGATGCACGAGCAGCGCGACGCAGGCGCGGGCAGCTCGCAAAGCCCCAGCTGCGCGCTGGTGCTGGCCGATCCGCCGGACGCAGAGGCCGGAGAGATCACCGACAAAGGTTACGTCAACCAGCGCGCGGTGCTGACGCGGCGTGCCGATGCGGTGCGACGTCTGTTCGCTTCAAAGGATGCATCGGTCATTCGCTGCAATAGCTAAAACCATAGCAGTCATCGCAATTCAGTATTCAAATCTTGGCAAAAACAATCCAGATCTGATGCATTACAAGCGATGACAGCTATCAAATCAGATGATGACTCCTGACTCACCGCATATCCGCTCAAACCCGGTCAGGCGTGCTCCGCCTGCTCCAGCTCCTGCGCCAGTGTGCGCACGAGTTCGGCCGCTGGCATGGCGCGAGCCAGCGGTGCGCCCTGGCCGGCCCAGTGTGCGGCATAGTCGCTGCTGCCTTGCGCGCTGGCTACCTGGTGCAGCGCCTTGCCTGCGTCATACACCATGGGATAGGCGGGCAGCGCTCCCGCATAGTCTCGTCCCAGCTGGTGCAGACGGTTGAACATGCCGCGCGCAGGGCGTCCGGAAATGGCGGCGGTGATGGCCGTGTGCTGCGCGCTGTCGCTTTGCAGCTCGGCGCGGTAGGCCTGGCTGGCTGCGGATTCGGGGCAGAGGATGAAGGCCGTGCCCATCTGCACGGCACAGGCTCCCAACTGCAAAGCGGCAGCAATGCCTGCGCCGTCCATGATGCCGCCTGCGGCGACCACGGGCAGGCGGGACTCGCGCGCCAGCAGCCGCACCAGCGCCAAAGTCCCCATCAGAGTGTCCTGCTCGGGCACGAAAGCGCCGCGATGGCCGCCCGCCTCCATGCCCTGGGCCACGATCACATCCACCCCGGCCTGCTCGATCTGGCGCGCCTCATCGAGACTGGTGGCGCAGGCCAGCGTGGTGATGCCGGCGGCGCGCAAGGCATCGACAAAACTCTGCTCCGGCAGGCCGAAATGAAAGCTCACCACGGCGGGGCGCAGCTCCAGCAGCATGGCCTGCAACCGCTCATTGCCCAGCGCGGACTCGTAGATGCAGCGCAGGCCAGACGGCACGGACGCGCCGTAGCGCTCGAACTCCGGCGCAAGATAGCGCAGCCACTGCGCTTCGCGCTCCGCATCTGCTACCGGCGCACGGTGACAAAAGAGGTTGACGTTGAAGGGGCGGTTGGTCAGCGCACGCGTCTGTTCGATGTGCTGGCGCGCATGCTCGAGGCCGTAGGCGCCTATGCCGATAGAGCCCAGGGCGTATGCATTGCTCACGGCAGCCGCCAGCTGCGGGGTCGAGGTCCCGGCCATCGGGGCCTGAATGATGGGATGCTGCAGACCCAGGCCTGTCATCCACAAAGGTAGTTTGCTCATCGCGCGTCTCCCGGTTGTCACATCTCGATCCTGATCATTGCGCAGTGCGGGCCAGGCGGCTTGAGGCCACCAGCAGCGCCCCCAGGCCCAGCGCTGCGCAGCCCAGCACGAACAGCTGGCGATAGCTGCCGCTGCTGGCGTAGACAAATGCCATCAGATAGCCGGAGCTGGCCTGCAGCAGCGCAAATGCAGCCGTGGCGTAGCCCCACATTTTCTTGTGCTGGCCGGGGCCGATCAGCTGCATCAGATAGCCCGAGGTGATGGCAGCCATGCCAGGCGACAGCGCCCCCACCAGAAAGCCCGACAGCGCATGGCCACCGAAACCGGCCCAGGCCAGCGGCAGGCCGATGGCCACGGCCTTGAGGGCATAGGCGCCCGTGGTCGTACCCCACCAGCCCCAGCGCGTGGCACAGTAGGCCGCACACAGCGGCCCGACCATCGCGCCAAGCCCGAAGAATGCCCATTGCGTCGAGGCATAGGCGCCGCCCAGCTGCAGCTCGCGATCCAGGTAGTCCACCCAGAACACGGTGTGCGGCACAAAGCCGAAGGCGTCGCAGGCATAGGCGACCAGCACCAGAATCACCGCCAGGCTCCACAGCGTTGTGCTGGAGGCTGCGACCGCCGTGGGCTGGATCGCCACCGGTGCATGCAGCGGGATCTGGCGCGCAGCATGCCGGCCGCTGTAAAGCGCCAGCGCAGACAGCGCCGTCAACGCCCACCAGACGGCACTCAGGCTGCTGCGCGCAAACATGGGCACCAGGGTGGCGGCCAGCAAGGCGCCCACGCCAATGCCGCAGAACATCAGCGGGCCCAGCGTGGCACGGCGCTGCGGCGCTGCTGCAGCCATGGCCACCGACGGGCCCAGCACCATCAGCGCGGCACCGGCAATACCCGAGACCAGCCGCCAGACAAAGAACAGGGCCATGGGCTGGGGCAGGCTGCAGCCTGCAAAGCTCAGCATCACGGCCACCCAGCAGATCACCAGCACGCGCAGCGCGCCCATGCGCTCGGCCAGCGGCGCGGCGACCAAAGCCCCGATCAGATAGCCGAGCAGATTGGCGGCGCCCAGATAAGCCACCTGCTCGCCGCTGAACCAGCCCGCATGCACCATCTGCGGCATCAGCGCGGTATAGGCGAAACGGGCCAGGCCGACGCCGCTCAGGGTGGCCATGAAGCCGGTCAACAGCAGGGGAAGTTCTTTGCGTTCGATCACAGCTCGGGTTATGGAGGGGAAATTGGCATCAAGCCTAAACGCTGCGACCCGATCATGTCCAATGATTCAAAATGATGACTTGCATCTCAATTCGAGATATTGGAGCCGCATATGCAACTCAAATCCCTGCGCATGTTCGAAGCCGTCTGCGAAAGCGGCAGCTTTGGTGCCGCAGCCCAGCTTCTGCACACCGTGCAATCCAATGTCACGGCCCATATCAAAAAGCTCGAGGACGAAGCAGGCGTGCAATTGCTGATGCGGGCCAACCCGGTCTTTCCGACTCCGGCCGGACGTACGCTGCTGGAATCTGCGCGGCAGATGCTGCAGTCGCATGACCAAGTGCTGGCCATGCTGCAAGCCCGGCAATTTGCAGCCGGCCAGGTCAAGGGAGCCTTGCGCATAGGCTCGATGGAAACCACGGCCGCACTGCGTCTGCCGCCACTGCTGGCCGAGTTGCGCAGGCAGCATCCGGGTATCGACCTGGAGCTGGACGCCCAGCCCAGCGCCGCATTGCTGATGGAGCTGGCGGCCGGTCGCATCGACTGTGCCTTCATCAACGGTGCCGCACCACAAAACGAGCTGCAATCCTGGCCGGTATTTCGTGAAGAGCTGGTGCTGGTCAGCGGACAGCCGCTGACGCGCTTCCCCACCGCCGCAGAGTTCAGCAGCTCCGTGTTTCTGGCCTTTCGCCAGGGCTGCAGCTACCGCCAGCGGATCGAGCTGCTGATGGCCTCTATGGGTGTGACGGCGATACGCATCATGGAGCTGGGCATGCTGGACACCATCCTCGGCTGCGTGGCTGCCGGCATGGGCTATGCGCTGCTGTCGCGCTCTCTGGTCGAAGCCCAGCAGCAGCGCTTTGGCGTGCACTGGATGACTCTGCCCGGCAGGAGCGGACAGGAGCTGGCCTTTGTCGACACCTGTTTTGTGACCGCTGCCGTACAAGGCTGGTCGCCGGCACTGCATGCATTTGCGCAGGTACTGGGCGTCAATCCGCAGGCCACACGGGCACAGCCCGTGGCGCTGGCTCTTGCCGCCTGAGAGCGGCAGGACATCACGGCTGCATCAGAGCGCGGCGGTACTGCAATGCCTCGGCCAGATGGGTTTGCGTGATGGCATCCGAGTCCGCCAGATCGGCAATGGTTCGCGCCACCTTCAACGCCCGGTGCGTGCCGCGCGCCGACCAGCCAAGGCGCGCTGCAGCCTTGTGGGCAAAGGTCAGCGCCTCGGGCTCCAGCTGCAGATGCGTGTCGAGCTGTGCCCCTTGCAACTGATGATTGGGCAGGCCCTGGCGCTGCAAGGCCTTGTCCCTGGCCGCGCTCACGCGTTGCTGCACGGCAGCGCTGCTCTCCCCTTCGGGCGCTGCCAGCAACTCCTCGGGCGACAGTGCCGCCACCTCCACATGCAGATCGATACGGTCCAACAAGGGACCGCTGATGCGTGCCTGATAGCGGGCCACCTGATCGGGCGAGCAGCGGCAGGCCCTGATGCGCGACCCCCAGAAGCCGCAGGGACAGGGGTTCATGGCTGCCACCAGCTGGAAACGGGCCGGAAACTCCGCCCTCTGCACGGCCCGCACGATGGTGATGCGCCCGGTCTCCAGCGGCTCGCGCAGGGCTTCCAGAGCGCTGCGCGCGAACTCGGGCAGCTCATCCAGGAAAAGCGCACCGCAATGGGCATAGGAGATTTCGCCGGGCCGGGGCGGAGAGCCGCCGCCGACCAAGGCGATGGAACTGGCCGTGTGATGGGGAGCGGCAAACGGCCGCTGACGCCACAGCTGCGGCGTGAAACGACCGCTGAGGCTGGCAATGGCGGCGGCTTCGAGCGCTTCCTCATCGGTCATGCCCGGCAGCAAACCCGCAAAGCGCTGGGCCAGCATGGATTTCCCCGAGCCCGGAGGGCCGATCATCAGCACACCATGCGCGCCGGCAGCTGCAATTTCAAGCGCGCGCTTGGCCTGCATCTGGCCGCGCACCTCGCGCAGATCCAGCGACGGCAAAGAGGCGTCAGCAGGTCTGGAGTGCACCCGCTGCCAGCCCTCCACGCCATCGCCATGCTCCGACAGGGTGCTGTCATGCGCGATGAACTGTCTGACCACATCCAGCAGATGCGCGGCGCCGAAGACTTCGATGGCCGGCACAAAGGCGGCCTCCAGCGCACTGTCTGGCGGCAGCACCAGCCGCACGCGCTGTTGCTGACGCTGCAGGGCCAGCGCAGTAGCCAGGGCGCCGCGTACCGGGCGCAGGGCACCGGTCAGCGACAGCTCTCCTGCAAACTCATAATCGGCGAGCCGCCGTGCATCGATCTGCCCGCTGGCCGCCAGAATGCCCAGCGCTATCGGCAGGTCAAAGCGGCCTGAGTCCTTGGGCAGATCCGCCGGAGCCAGATTGACCGTGATGCGCTGGTTGTTCGGGAACTCCAGCCCTGCATTGACGATGGCTGCGCGCACGCGCTCGCGGGCCTCCTTGACCTCCACATCCGCCAGACCCACCAGGGTGAACGAAGGCAGTCCGTTGGCCAGATGGACCTCCACCGTGACAGCCGGTGCCTGCAAGCCCAGCAGTGCACGACTTTGAACCAGTGCCAGACCCATCACGCTCCTCCCCTTCAAGCCGGACTGTAGGGCCTAGCGTATGCGCGGGCGGCTCAAACAGGCAATAGGGGTGTGCACAGGCCGTCAGCCGGCGGCGTCGTCACGGGCCGGCTGTTTGCCCGCGGCCCGGCCACGGCGGCGCTCGGCCTTGGGAAAGCTGCCCTGCTCCTGCATGAGCGCCGCCCGATTGCGCACGCGCTCGAACACCTGGGACAGCACCTCAAGCTCGGCATCGCTGACGTCGCCGAGCAGCTCCTGGTTGATCGCCTGTATCTGCGGAAACAGCTGGGTGTGCAGCGCCAGCCCGGCGTCCGTCAGCTGCACCATGGCCTGGCGCCCGTCGCCGGCCATGCCCTGCTTGTGCAGCAGTCCCTTGGCAATCAGCGTGGAGATGGTGCGCGAGGTGCGCGTGCGATCGAGCTGCGCCAGCTCTGCGAGCTGGGACGGCTGCATGGCGCCCTTGGTGGCCAGCAGGCCGATCATGCGCCACTCGCGCCGGGTGATGCCGAAGCCGCCCTCGCACAGGCGCACCACCATGGTTCCTGCCGAACTCATCAGGCGGGCCAGATGGTAGAGGAACAGATCGTCCAGCTCGGACGGCTGCCGCCAGGGGTGGCGCTGCGCCTTGGTCATGGGTCTTTGTGGGTTTTCTCTAGGAATGATGGATTAGATCCATTATCGAGTCACTGCTTACAGTGGCTCCAAAGAAAACGACAGGAGACACCATGCCTTGCACCCGTATCGCCCGCCGCACTCTGGCCGGGCTGGCGGCCGCCGCGCTTCTGACGGCATCCCATGCTGCCGACAACTGGCCCGCCAAGCCCATACGCATCATCGTTCCCACGCCGCCAGCCGGCCCTTCCGACATCGCCGTGCGCCCGCTGGCGGCGGCCGTGCAAAAGGCGCTAGGTCAAGCCGTGATCGTGGAAAACCGGGCCGGTGCCAATGGCAATATCGGTGCGGCCGAGGTCGCCCGAGCCCCGGCCGACGGCTACACCTGGCTGTGGGCCATGGACCCGGTGCTCACCGTCAACAAGCATATCTACAAGAACATCGGCTACTCCAGCGATGCCATCGTGGTGCTCAACGCCGCCGCCAGGTTTTCGCAGACCCTGATCTGCAACCCCGGCCTCGGCTTCAAGTCCGTCAAGGACATGCTGGAGGCCGCCAAATCGCGCGAGCTGACCTATGCCACGGGTGGCGCGGGCTCGCCCGGTCATCTGGTCATGGAGTCCCTGCTGTCCAGCACCGGCGTGAAAATGGTGCACGTGCCCTACAAGGGGCCGGCACCGGCCATGCAGGACCTCATGGGCGGCCAGGTGAACTGCGGCTTCCTGGCGGCACCCACGGTGCTGCCACAGATACAGAGCGGTCGCGTCACCGCCCTGGCCACCTCGGGCCGCACGCGCTCGCCGCTGCTGCCGACATTGCCCACGATTGCCGAGTCGGGCTACCCCGATTTCGACGGCACTTACTGGCTGTTGCTCGCCGCCCCCAAGGGCGTTCCTGCCGAGATCCAGAAGCGCTTTCTCGCAGCCATGGATGCCGCCATCCGCTCGCCGCAGCAGCAGGAGCTGGTCAAGGCCGTGGATATCGAAATGGTGGGCAGCAGCCCCGAGCAGGCCCAGGCCAGGGTGCACGAGATCTCCGACAAATGGGAAGCGCTGACCCGCAAGATCAATCTGAAACCCGATTGATGCCTCGGGCACGGGCGCCGGCCATCTGAGCATTTCAGGCCGGTGCCGGAGCCCACCTACACTGCCCGGTTTCCAATCATTAATGGTGTGAATTCGCGAGCCGGTACCGGCGCGGACCACAGACCAGGAGAGACATGACGATGCAAAGAAGAATCTTCGGCAAGCTCGCGGCGGGGCTCGGCCTGAGCGCAGGCTTGCTGGGCGGCGGCGCGCTGCAGGCCCAGGAGAGCCATGCCCTGTTTCCCAGCAAGACACCGCTGCGCATGGTGGTCGGCTATCCGCCCGGCGGTGCCACCGACCGCGTGGCACGCATCGTGGCCGACCGGCTGCAGGCCCGCCTCGGCAGTCCGGTGATCGTGGAAAACAAGCCCGGCGCGGGCGGCCGCCTGTCGGCCCAGTACGTGAAGAACGCGCCCGCATCTCAGCCCGCCGTGCTGCTGGCCAATCCCGCCGTGATGGTGGTCGCGCCGCTGGTGTTCCCGGACTCCGGCTACGAGCCGGAAAAGGACTTCCGCCCCATCAGCGAGGTCAACCGCTACGAGTTCGGTCTGGCCGTGGCCAGCGCCGTGCCCGTGAAGGAGCTGCCGCATCTGCTGGCCTGGCTCAAGGCCAATCCGCAGCAGGCCAATTTCGGTGTGCCGGCCACGGGCAGCCTGCCGCACTTTTTTGCGCTGATGCTGGGCGAGACCGCCAAGGTGCCCGTCGAGGTCGTGGGCTACAAGGGCTCGGGTCCGCTGCTCACCGACCTGATGGGCGGGCAGGTCCCCATCGCCGTGGACACTTTCGACACCCAGATCGCCCAGCACGAAGCAGGCAAACTGCGCGTGCTGGCCACCTCGGGCGAGCGCCGCAGCACCATGGCACCCGGCATTCCCACGCTCAAGGAGCTGGGCGTGAACCTGGTCGGCACGGGCTGGAACACCTTGTTCGCGCCGCAGAGCATGGCGCCGGCCACGGTGCAGCGCCTGTCCCAACTGGTGCAGGAGGTGATGAAGGAAGCCGACACGCAGCACAAGTTCGCCGCCTCCAACCTGGTGCCCGTGGTCAGCAGCGCGCAGGACACGGAAAAAATGCTCAAGGCCTACCGCGCTCAATGGGCGCCGGTGGTGCAGCGCTCGGGCTTCAAGCCATAATATTTGAGGAGCATCTATCGCTTTCCACCAAACATTTTCAGCATCAAATCTATCCAGAATCCTTGCATAACAAGAGATAGAAGCTCCTGTTTTTGAATGTTCCCCGATCTCCCATGACCGACTCCCGCCCCAATCTGATCTTCATCCTGGCCGATGACCTCGGCTATGCCGACCTGGGCTGCACCGGTGCGCGCGATGCGCACAACAACGCCACCGACGTCTCGCCGCGCCTGGACGCCATGGCCGCCCAGGGCCTGCGCTTCACGCGCGGCTACTCCAACTCCTCGGTGTGCTCGCCCACGCGCTTTGCGCTGGCCACGGGCCGCTGGCAGTACCGCCTGCGCGGTGCGGCCGAGGAACCCATCGCCAGCGTGCATGGCGACAAGGTGCTGGGCCTGCCGCCCGATCACCCCACGGTGGCCTCGCTGCTGCGCGATGCCGGCTACGCCACGGCCCTGGTCGGCAAATGGCATCTGGGCTACCCCCCGCATTTCGGCCCGCGCCTGTCGGGCTACGAGGAGTTCTACGGCTTTCATGCCGGCGGCGCCGACTACTTCGCCCACTGCGACCCGCGCGGGCGCCCCGACTTCTGGACCAACGAGGAGCCGCACACCGAAGACGGCTACCTCACCGATCTGCTGAGCCGCCGCGCGGTGGACTTCGTCAAGCGCCAGAGCGCCGAGCAGCCCTTCTACCTCTCGCTGCACTACAGCGCCCCGCACTGGCCCTGGCTGACGCGCGAGGACCGCGCCGAATCCGAGCGCCTGCAAGGCATGGGCAAGCATATCGACGGCGGCTCCATCGACACCTACCAGCGCATGATCCATCACATGGACGAAGGCATAGGCTGGCTGCTGGACGCGCTGGAGGAGAACGGCCTGAGCGAGAACACGCTCATCGTCTTCACCAGCGACAACGGCGGCGAGCGCTTCTCCAATACCTGGCCTTTCGTGGGCCAGAAGATGGACCTGCTTGAAGGCGGCATCCGCGTGCCTTTGCTGGCACGCTGGCCGGCGCGCATGACGGCCGGCGCCGTCTGCGACACGCCCAGCCTGACCATGGACTGGTCGGCCACCTTCCTGGCTGCAGCGGGCGTGGACGCGCATGCCGACTATCCGCTGGACGGCATCAGCCTGCTGCCCCTGATGCAGGATCAAAGCTGGATGCCCGAACGCGACCTGGCCTGGCGCATGAAGCACCGCGAGCAAAAGGCCTTGATACGCGGCGACTGGAAATATCTGCAGATCGAGGGCATCGAATACCTGTTCAACATCGCCAGCGACCCGCGCGAGCGCGCCAATCTGCGTGATCGCGAGCCCCGGAAACTGGCCGAGCTGCGCAGCGCCTGGGAGCACTGGAATCAGGAGCTGCCGCCGATTCCCGAGGAAGCCAAGGTCTCGCTGGTGTTCACCAAGGCAGACCTGCCGCAGGCCAGCTTCTGAGCTGAGCGCTGCCTGCAAGCCCATCGCACAGGCGATGGGCTTTTTTGTGTCCGCGCTCAAGCAAAGAGCACGCACTCACTTTCAAATCACCTGTTTGGTGCAAAAAACCGGATAAAAACCGGGCCATGGCGGTGCATTGCAAAAACGCACCATCCTGGTGCATTCGGTTCAGGCCGCAAACCGGGTGGCGAAAGTTGCGCTCAGTGATTGTGAAAACTCGTAGCTTTTTGTACCGGGCAGCTATGGCCCGCTGCCTGTTCTGGGGCCTTGGACAACGAACCGTGCCGCAGCCGCCGCAGAGACTGGCACGGTCTGTGCTTTGAGAGTTCATCCGAGATTTTTGCCACGAAATTTTCAAACCGGAGGAACCCTGAATGCCTAGTCCCGCTGCAAGCCGTTTCAAGACTTTCGCCAAGACTGCCGCCCTGGCCTGCGCCGTTGTCGCCCCCATGTGGGCCCATGCCCAGCTCTCCGCCAACGTTGCCCTGACCACCAACTACAAGTTCCGTGGTCAGGATCAGGACGCCAGCCGCAGCAAGGCCGTCAAGCCCGCGCTGCAAGGCGGTTTTGACTACACGTTCGGCGACAGCGGCTTCTACGTCGGCAACTGGAACTCCTCCGTGGACTGGCTGCCCGGCAACTCGCTGGAAACCGACTTCTACGGCGGCTACAAGTTCAAGGCCGCCGATGTGGACTGGGATGTGGGCATGCTGACCTATGTGTACTCGGGCAACGCCAACGGCAACACCACCGAGATCTACGGCTCCGGCACCTACGGCCCGTTCACGGCCAAGTACTCGCACACGGTGTCCAAGGACTACTTCGGCTGGGCCGGCGCCAAGGCGGGCTCGGGTCTCAAGGGCCGCAACACCGGTTATCTGCAGTTCTCCTACAGCCAGGAAGTGATGCCCAAGGTGACACTGAAAGCATCAGTTGGTTACACCCATTTCTCCAGCGACATCAAGGACCTGGGCGTTCCCAACTATGTGGACTACAGCGTCGGTGGTGCCTATGACCTGGGCGACGGCTTCTCTGCAGGTGCAGCGGTGACTGGCGCCAACAAGAAGGCCTACTTCGGCGATGTGAACAAGGCGCGTCTGATTCTGACGCTCTCCAAGACTTTCTAATTTTTCAGGAGCCCGTCATGAAAATGGTGATCGCCATCATCAAACCCTTCAAGCTCGACGAAGTGCGTGAAGCTCTTTCCCAAATCGGTGTTCAAGGCATCACCGTGACCGAAGTCAAGGGCTTTGGCCGTCAGAAGGGCCACACCGAGCTGTACCGCGGTGCCGAGTATGTGGTGGACTTTCTGCCCAAGCTGAAGATCGAGGCCGCGATTGCCGACGATCTGGTCGATGCCGCCATCGACGCCATCGAGGGCGCAGCCCGTACCGGCAAGATCGGCGACGGCAAGATTTTTGTGCAGGCGCTGGAGCAGTCGATCCGTATCCGTACAGGAGAAACCGGCGACGCGGCCCTGTAAAGGCCCAGTCTCTCTGGAACCGTTTTGAGAAAGATTGCCATGATCAAGAAACTATTGAGCGCAGGCCTGGGACTGGGCCTGCTGGCTGCCGGCGCCACCGGCTTTGCCCAGGAAGCTGCAACGGCTGCCGCCGCCGCAGCGCCTGTGGCCGAAGCCGCAGCCGAGGCCGTGCCCACCCTGAGCGCCGGCGACACCGCCTGGATGCTGACCTCGACCATGCTGGTGATCCTGATGGTCATCCCCGGCCTGGCGCTGTTCTACGGCGGCCTGGTGCGCAGCAAGAACATGCTGTCCGTGCTGGCTCAGGTCTTCGTGATCTTTTCGCTGATCACCGTGCTGTGGGCCATCTACGGCTACTCGCTGGCCTTTGGAGGCGAGGGCAAGTTCTTCGCGGGCTTCGACAAGCTGTTCCTCATGGGCATCACGCCTGACACGCTGTCGTCCATG
The DNA here is from genome assembly GCF_053615495.1 of Comamonas sp. HJ-2. Lineage (NCBI taxonomy): Bacteria > Pseudomonadati > Pseudomonadota > Betaproteobacteria > Burkholderiales > Comamonadaceae > Comamonas > Comamonas sp. HJ-2. Next base: position 48,125 of record NZ_JBSIFD010000004.1, read on the forward strand.
CTCAAGACCATCCCCGAATATGTATTCGTGGCCTTCCAGTCCACCTTCGCCGCCATCACCGTGGCGCTGATCGTGGGAGCGTTTGCCGAGCGCATCAAGTTCGCGGCCGTGATCGTGTTCTCCGTGCTGTGGTTCACCTTCAGCTACATCCCCATGGCCCACATGGTGTGGGGCGGCGGTCTGCTGGGTGCAGACGGCGCGCTGGACTTCGCGGGCGGCACCGTGGTGCACATCAACGCCGCCGTGGCCGGTCTGGTGGGTGCCTACATGCTGGGCAAGCGCATCGGCTTCGGCAAGGAAGCCCTGCCCCCTCACAGCCTGACGCTGACCATGGTGGGCGCTTCGCTGCTGTGGGTGGGCTGGTTCGGCTTCAACGCCGGCTCTGCCGGTGCCGCCAATGGCGCTGCCGGCCTGGCCTTCATCAACACCATCCTCGCGACCGGCGCTGCCGCCATCTCCTGGATCGTGGCCGAAGCGCTGCTGCGCGGCAAGGCCTCCATGCTGGGCGCTGCCTCGGGTGCCGTGGCCGGTCTGGTGACCATCACCCCCGCCGCCGGTTTTGTCGGCCCCATGGGCTCCATCGTCATGGGCATCATCGCCGGCCCTCTGTGCTTCTGGGGCGTGTCCGGCCTCAAGCGCCTGCTCAAGGTTGACGACGTCTGCGACGTGTTCGGCGTCCACGGCGTCGGCGGTATCCTGGGTGCCATCCTGACCGGCGTGTTCTGCGCCAAGGGCCTGGGCGGTATCGAGCCCGAGGGCTACAACATGGCCCATCAGCTGTGGGTGCAGGTCGAGAGCGTGCTGGTGACCATCGTCTGGTCCGGCGTGGTCTCCTTCTTGGCCTACAAGATTGCCGATCTGACCGTGGGTCTGCGTGTCTCGGAAGAGTCCGAACGCCAGGGCCTGGACATCACTTCTCACGGTGAGGTGGCCTACACCCGTTAAGCGGCAGGCTCTTCGCAAGTTCAGTTTCATTACGTTGCCCCGCAGTGCGAACTGCGGGGCTTTTTTATTCACGCCTGCTTTTCAAAAAAATCAAAGACCAGGCCTTCCTGCCCAAGGGGCGCCCCGGCTACCATGCAGGCCATGGATTCAGCCACCAGCCAAATCAATCAGCTCGGCGAGCGCATTCGCGCCGCTGCCAGTGACAAAACCCCGCTGCGCATCTGCGGCGGCGGCAGCAAGGACTTCTACGGCCTGCGTCTGCAGGGCGAGCCGCTGTCCACGCGCGCGCTCAGCGGTATCGTCAGCTACGAGCCCAGCGAGCTGGTGGTGACCGTTCGCGCCGGCACGCCGCTGGCCGAGCTGGAGGCAACATTGGCCAGCCAGGGCCAGTGCCTGGCCTTCGAGCCGCCGCACTTCGGCGCCGCCAGCACCGTGGGCGGCATGGTCGCCGCAGGCCTGTCGGGCCCGTCTCGTGCCAGCGTTGGCGCAGTACGCGACTTCGTGCTGGGCCTGGAGATGATCAACGGCCAGGGCGAGTTGCTGCGCTACGGCGGCCAGGTCATGAAGAATGTGGCCGGCTATGACGTCTCGCGCCTGATGACGGGCAGCTGGGGCACGCTGGGCCTGATCACCGAGATCAGCCTCAAGGTCCTGCCCGTGGCTCCGGCCGAGGCCACGTTGCGCTTTGATAGCTGCAGCCAGGAGCAGGCTCTGGACTGGCTCAATCACTGGGGCGGCCAGCCTCTGCCGCTCAATGCCAGCAACTGGCTGGAAGAAGACGGAAAGGGCACGCTGTATCTGCGACTGCGCGGCGCCCGTGCCGCCGTTCAGGCCGCCACGCTGCGCCTGGGCGGCGAGCGGCTGGACAGCGACGCCGTCGCCGCCGACTGGAGCGCCAGCCGCGATCTGAGCCTGCCCTGGTTCCAGCAGCGCGCTGCCGGTCATTGCCTGTGGCGTCTGTCCGTTCCTGCGACCACGGCGCCGCTGCCATTGCCGCAAGGTGCAGCAGGCCCGTTCATCGACTGGCATGGAGCTCAGCGCTGGGTGCAGGCCCCGCGTTCGGCCGCCGCAGCCTTGCAGCAACTCGCGCAGGCAGCCGGCGGGTCCGCTTCTCTTTTCAGAGCCGAGGACGCCAATCAGACAAGCGCCAACAGCGATCTTGATGTTCATGCGCAGGCCAGCCCGGCCGGCCGCACATCGGCACAGCTGCATGCCCGGCTCAAGCAGGCATTCGACCCCGCCGGCATTCTCAATGTGGGCCGTCTCTCGGCGCATTGGTAAGAACAAGGACAGCACCCCATGCAAACCAATCTCGCGCCCGAATACCGTGCCACGCCAGAAGGCCAGGAAGCCGAAGCCATCTTGCGCAAATGCGTGCATTGCGGCTTTTGCACCGCCACCTGCCCCACCTACCAGACCCTGGGCGACGAGCTGGACGGCCCGCGCGGCCGCATCTATCTGATCAAGCAGGTGCTGGAAGGGCAAACACCCACGCGGGCCACGCAACTGCACCTGGACCGCTGCCTGACCTGCCGCAACTGCGAATCCACCTGCCCCAGCGGCGTGCAGTACGGCCATCTGGTCGATATCGGCCGCAAGATCGTCGATGAACAGGTCGAGCGCCCGACGGGCGAGAAGCTGCAGCGCTGGCTGCTCAAGGAGGGCATGAATTCCCCGCTGTTCGCCCCCGCGCTGAAGCTGGGCCGCGCCGTCAAAGGTCTGTTGCCGGAGTCATTAGGCGAAAAAATTCCGGCCGCCCAGGAGGCCGGAGCCTGGCCCTCACGGGAACATGCGCGCAAGGTGCTGCTGCTGGCAGGCTGCGTGCAGCCGGCCATGATGCCCCGCATCAACTACGCCACGGCCCGCGTGCTGGATGCCGTAGGAGTGCAGACCGTGATTGCCGACAAGGCCGGCTGCTGCGGCGCGGTGAAATTCCACCTCAACGACCAGGACGGCGGCAAGGCCCAGATGCGCGCCAATATCGACGCATGGTGGCCGCTGGTGGAGCGCGGCGAGGTCGAGGCGATCGTGATGAACGCCTCGGGCTGTGGCGTCACCGTCAAGGAGTACGGCCATCTGCTGCGGCTGGAGCCGCAATACGCCGACAAGGCCGCGCGCATCAGCGCCTTGACCCGCGACCTCAGCGAACTGCTGCCCGACATGCTGCCCGAGCTGGTGGACAAGCTCAAGGACCGCATCACGGTGCCCCGGGCTCCCGTGGCCTACCACCCGCCCTGCACGCTGCAGCATGGGCAGAAGCTGCGCGGCGGCGTGGAAGCGGGCCTGCGCGAGCTGGGGTTCGATCTGCGCGTGGCGCGCACCGAATCCCATCTGTGCTGCGGCTCTGCAGGTACCTACTCGGTGCTGCAGCCTGAAATCTCGCACCAGCTGCGTGACCGCAAGATCGCCGCACTGGACGAGCCGTTCGCCCCAGAAAAGCCCGCAGCGATTCTCTCGGCCAATATGGGCTGCATCGTCCATCTGCAAAACGGCACCGAGGTCCCGGTCATGCATTGGGTGGAGCTGCTGGATCAGGCCCTGGCCGCCGGCTGACACCCCCGCATGCCACTGCAGTTTGCAATGCTGGCATGATTGGGAGTTTTGTTTTCCCAGGCCCACGGGCTTTGCCATGACTGAAATCGTGTCTGAATCACAAGAGCAGAAAGCCTCGCAAGCGGCGTCGCAGCACAGCGTGCAGGACTCGCAGCCCGGCTCACGCTCGCGCCGAGGCGGCCGTGGCCGCCAGAACCCGGCTCCCGCAGCCAAAGCCGCCCCGCAGGCTGCACGTCCGCAACACCCCTTGCTGGAGCAGCTGGCACAGTGGCACCCGGCCCTGTTCGGCGAACAGTTGCTGCCCTTCAAGCGCGGCATTTTTGAAGACCTGCTGGCCGCCCACCCGGAGCTGGACAAGGACGCGCTCAAGAGCGCGCTGCAGCAGCACACCCGCTCCGGTCGCTATCTGGCGGCCATGGCCAGCGGTCAGCAGCGCCATGACCTGAGCGGTCAGCCCGTGGAAGCCACTCTGCCCGAGCATGTTCACCACGCGCTGATCGAAGTCTTCCGCCGCCGCCAGCAGCGCACGCAGGAAGACCTGACGCCCAAGCTGCGCAACCGCATCGTCATCGCCTACGAAGCCTCCGGTCTCACGCGCGAGGAATACGCCGAGCGCGTGCAGGGCCGTGACGAAAAGACCAACGCCCTGGTAGTAGATGCCCTGGCCGAGGCCGATGCCCGCGCCGCCAAGGACGAGGCGCTGCTGCGCTCCTTCCAGCTCAGCGGCCAGACTTCGGAGCAAGAGTTCGCCGAGATGTACGGCATGAATCCGCGCCAGGTCGTACAGCAGCTGGAACGCGCGCGTCGCCGTCAGCAGAATATTCAGTAAAAAATAGCTGCTGGCGCCCATCAGACAGGCACCAGCAGCTATTGATTTTGAATAGATCAGGCCGCGCCGTAGCCCATGACTGCCTTGGTTTCGAGGAAATCGCGGAAACCGTGCTCGCCCCATTCACGGCCATTGCCTGACTGCTTGTAGCCGCCGAACGGCGCATTGAAGTCAGGCCCCGCGCCGTTGAGGTGGACCATGCCTGTGCGCAGGCGCGCGGCCACGCGGCGCGCACGCTCCAGGCTGCCCGATTGCACATAGCCCGAAAGGCCGTACACCGTGTCGTTGGCCATGCGGATGGCGTCTTCCTCGTCATCGTAGGGAATCATCACCAGCACGGGACCGAAGATTTCCTCGCGCGCAATGCTCATGTCATTGCTCACGTCGGCAAACACCGTGGGTTTGACAAAGTAGCCCTGGACCAGCCCTTCGGGGCGGCCTGTGCCGCCCGCCACCAGGGTCGCCCCCTCTTCAATGCCCTTGCGGATCAGGGCCTGGATCTTGCCCCATTGCGCCTCGCTGACCACGGGGCCCATGTGCATGCCCTCGGCCAGCGCATCGGCCACGGTCGCTGCGCCGGCGACGCTACGGGCGATCTCCACGGCCTGCCCATGCAGGGCGCGCGGCACGAACATGCGCGTGGGTGCGTTGCAGCTCTGGCCCGAATTCATCAGCACCGCCTGCACGCCCTGGGTCACGGCCTTCTGCAGGTTGGCGTCATCCAGCACGATGTTGGCAGACTTGCCGCCCAGTTCCTGGGCCACACGCTTGACGCTGTCGGCCGCGGCCTTGGCCACGGCAATGCCCGCGCGCGTGGAGCCCGTGAAGGTCATCATGTCTATGCCGGGGTGGGAGGACATGGCCTCGCCCACACCGGGGCCGTCGCCGTTGACGAGGTTGAAGACGCCGGCCGGCACGCCCGCCTCGTGCAGCACCTCGGCCACGAGCAGGGCATTGAGCGGGGCGACCTCCGAGGGCTTGAGCACCATGGTGCAGCCGGCGGCCAGGGCCGGGGCGACCTTGCACATGATCTGGTTGATGGGCCAGTTCCAGGGCGTGATCATGCCGACCACGCCCACGGGCTCATGGACGACGGCCGTGCTGCCCTGCACATGCTCGAAGGCGAAGTTCTTGAGGACCTCGATGGTGGAGCTCAGATGGGCCACGCCCATGGCGGCCTGCGCTGCCTTGGACAGCCACAGCGGCGCCCCCATCTCCTGCGAGATGGTCTGCACAAAGTCGCCGTAGCGGCTCTGGTAGACCTCCAGCACCTTGGCCAGCAGGGCCAGGCGCTCTTCGCGGCTGGTGCGCGAGTAGCTCTCGAAGGCGCGACGCGCGGCGGCCACGGCCTTGTCCACGTCGGCGGCCGAGCCCATGCTGATGCGGGCAATGGCTTGCTCGTTGGAGGGATTGATGACCTCCAGGCTGCGCGGGCTGACCGGATTCACCCATTGGCCGTCGATATAGAACTGCAGATGGTCTTGCATGAGGCTATTTCCTTGGTATCGAGTCAAAAGAAGAGGTTTGCGATCTGGGCCCGCCGGTGCGTGGCTCGGGCGCACCGGCGTGGTGAAGTGCAGGCTTCAGGGCTTGGGCCGGATGGCGTCCGCCGTACCCTGGATGAAGGCCTTGATGGACTCCACGTCATCGCCCGACAGCTTGCCCGTGAAGTCCGGCATGCCGCGCGCCATGGCCGGGCCCTTGAAGACGAAGCTGGGCAGGTTCTCGATATAGCTCGCGTCCATATAGCCCAGGTTGGGAATATTGCCACCGCGGTCCACGCCAGGCACGCCATGACAGAACACGCAGTTGGCCACGTACAGCATGGTGCCGGCCTCGACCTTGGCGGGGTCGTATTTCACGCCCTGCAGCAACTGGCCTGTGCGCTGGGCCACGAATTCCGGCATCCTGGCCTTGCCGCCCACGACGAAGGTATAGACCGTGCCCGGCCCCTGGCGCTCGGTGGCGCGCGCAGCCAGGCCGTAGACACCGCCCCAGCCCACGGCCACCGAGACATACTGCTTGCCGTCCACCATATAGGTGCTGGGCGCGGCCACCACACCGGTGCCCGTGGGCGTTTCCCACAGCTTTTCGCCACTGGTCGCGTTATAGGCCACAAGGCGGCCATCGGCCGTGCCCTGGAACACCACATTGCCTGCCGTGGTCAGCGTGCCGCCGTTCCAGGGCGAGACATGCTCCACGCTCCAGGCAGCCTTTTGCGCAACCGGGTCCCAGGCCAGCAGGCGGCCAAAAGGCTTGCTCTTGGGCGGCTCGGCATTGAAGAACTTGGCCGTGTTCCAGCCCGTTCCCGACTGGGGCTTGCCCGGTCCGGCCTGGTTGAACTCCCACTTCTTGTCGTCCATCAGATTGACGGGCACGTTCTGCGCAGGCAGATACACCAGGCCAGTCTGGGGGTTGAAGGACATGGGGTGCCAGTTGTGCGCGCCATAAGGGCCGGGAACCGCGTCATGGGGCTTGCTGCCGTCGCGTGCCGCGGCAATGTTCATGGGCTTGCCGTTCTTGTCGTAGCCGCTGGCCCAGTTCACAGGCACGAAGTTCTTGGCCGAAATGAACTTGCCGTTGGTGCGGTCGAGCACGAAGAAGAAGCCGTTCTTGGGCGCATGCAATATGACCTTGCGCGGCTTGCCGGCGATCTTGATGTCGGCCAGGATCATGGGCTGGGTGGAGGTGTAGTCCCAGTTGTCGCCCGGCGTTTCCTGGTAGTGCCACTTGTATTTGCCGGTGTCGGGATCCAGAGCCACGATGGAAGCCAGATACAGGTTGTCGCCGCCCTTGGGGCTGCGCACCTTGTGCGACCAGGGCGAGCCGTTGCCCGTGCCCACGTACATGGTGTTGAGCTCGGCATCGAAGGTCATGCTGTCCCACATGGTGCCGCCGCCGCCGGCCTCCCACCATTTGCCGCTGGGATCCCAGGTCCTGGCGGCGCGTTTCATGGATTCGTCCTCAAAGGGTTTGGACGGATCGCCGGGCACGCTGAACCAGCGCCATTTCTGCTCGCCGGTCTCGGCGTCATAGGCCGTGATGTAGCCGCGCACGCCATATTCGGCGCCGCCGTTGCCGATGATGACCTTGCCCTTGAACACGCGCGGCGCACCCGTGATGGTCAGCGACCCCTTTTGCCCCTCGAAGGTATTTTTCTGCCAGACCTCCTTGCCGGTGGCGGCATCGAGCGCGATCAGGCGGCCATCCCAGGCACCCACAAAGACCTTGCCCTTCCACAGTGCCACGCCACGGTTGACGACGTCGCAGCACCCCTTGAAGCCGGTGCTGCGGTCGACCTGCGGGTCATAGGTCCAGATCCTGTTGCCGGTACGAGTGTCGATGGCGTGCACAACGCTCCACGAGGCACTGACGTACATGATGCCGTCCACGACCACAGGCGTGGCCTCCACGCCGCGCGTGGATTCGAGGTTGTACGACCAGGCCAGGCCCAGGTCCTTGACGTTGGCGGCATTGATCTGATCGAGGCGGCTGTAGCGGGTCTCGGCATAGTCCACGCCGATGGTGGGCCAGTCGGGCGTCTTGGCGGCATTGGCGCGGATGAAAGCGCCATCGACTCGCTGCACGGCGGCCGCGGCCTGCGCCGCGGGGTCGGCTTGCGCGAGGGCCGCTGCGCTGCCCAGGCAGGCGGCCAGCGTCCAGGCCATGCGACCGGGCCGTCCATGAGAGTTGTCGATCAGCCGTTTCATCGAGGTCTCCTGTTGTGATTGCTATGCCGCAAAGCATGGTGTATCGCCTGTTTTTCTTCATGATCGGGATTTCCCCAGGCTAGAACTGTTCCATTGCGGAACACATTGACCGCTCCTGCGGACAGCCTGGACATGACATGAACGTTGATGAGCCACGCGCGATGGACGCGCTACAGCAGTGCTTCTCGAGCACCGGGGCAGAGCGGGCCTTGCAGGCTCGCCGCCAGTTCTTCGAGGCCGGCATACGCCCCTCGGGACTGGTCAGCGAGGCGGTCATCCAGTCCTGGCTACGCAGCCAGCGCCAGCACTGCAATGGACGGCGGCTGGCTCTGGCTCCGGTCAGCCCCAGCCGGCTGCATGCCACGCAGGAGCGCTGCCGCGGCCTGCTGCAGGCATTGCAGCACGAGCTGCCGACCCTGGAGCAGGCGTTAGCGGGCACCGGCACGCGCGTGATGCTGACGGACGACAAGGGCATCGTGCTCCATGTCTCCCCGGCATCCATGCGGCCCCGTGACGAGCGGGTCGGCCTGAACATGTCCGAGCAGGCCATGGGCACGAACGCACCGGGCATCGTCGCCGCCACCGGCCAGGCCTGCACCGTCACCAACGGCGAGCACTATTTCGACGAGCTGCACGCCTTCCGCTGCGCAGCAGCACCCATACGCGACGTGCACGGCCGCCTGGCCGGGGTGCTCAATCTGATGGTGGAGGAACAGCATTTCAGCTTCGATGCCGCTCCCGTGGTCGGCATGTACGCCACGACCATCGAAAACACCTTGCTGCAGGCTCAGTCGCACGAGCATCTGGTGCTGCGCTTTCAAGTGACGCCAGCCCTGCTGCACACGCCGCTGCAGGCGCTGATGGGTGTGGCTGCCGATGGCCGCGTCGCCTGGATGAACGGCACCGCCGCCCAGCTCATCGGCCAGCCCTTGGATACAGCGTGCAGCGCGCAGGAACTGCTGGGCCATGATCTATCGCGCCTGCTGCAACTGAGCGGCCAGCCCGGCCCCGCGCCGCTGCGCCTGGCCAGCGGCCTGGGCGTCTGGATACAGGCGCAGCTGCAAACCTCGAACGGCCTTGGCTCGCACCTGGACACCAGCAGCGCGGAAGACCTGGCCTGCCCCGCAACCACCGAAGCAACGCCCGTCGCCGAGGCGCAGCCTCTAGCGACGCTGCGCGAGCACAGCGCGCAGCTGATCCGGGAGACGCTGGACCAGCATGGCGGCAATGTCTCCCAGGCAGCGCGCGCCCTGGGCATCTCGCGCGGAACGCTGTACCGCCGCCTGCGCGGCGGTCGGGACGAGGGTTTCTGAGCCCATTCCCGACCCACGGCGCAAGACTCTTTTGCGTTCGTCCAGGGTTCCGCCCCGCCCCGCTCGGCCCCACAATCCTCGCCGCGCTGCACCGGCCTGCAGCCAAGGAGCGTGTATGTGGTTGGGTTTGTCGCTGTTTTATGTGGGTGCGGTGCTGTTTCTCAACGGCCTGTGGATGCTGGGCAAGATTGCCGACAAGGAAATCTGGGTCATCAATATCTTCACCGGGGTGGTGTCGCTATGCATCGGTCTGGCCAGCATCTTCGGCCCGGCGGCCGACGCGGCATCGGTCAAGAGCGGCGCTCTGACCCTGCTGTTCGCCTTCACCTATCTCTGGGTGGCTTTCAATCGCTTCAGCGGTGCCGACGGCCGAGGTCTGGGCTGGTTCAGCCTGTTCGTGGCGATCACCGCTGTTCCCGTCGCCCTCGATACGCTGACCAGCGCCAGCTCGGGGCTGGACTGGTGGATGGGCGTCAACTGGGCCGCCTGGGCCGTACTCTGGGCCTTGTTCTTTGCTCTGCTGGCCCTCAGGAAAAGCATTGAACGCCCCACGGGCTGGCTGTGCATTGCCCAGGGCGTGCTCACGGGCTGGGTACCCGGATACCTGATCCTGGCGGGGAAGCTGATGTGACCCCCTGAGGCGCTGTGCGCCTGGGCGGCCCCGCCTTCCCCCTCTCTCTTCGGGAGGGGGACGACACCTTCGGTGCGGGGCGGCGCGGCCCGCCCAGGCCCTTCCTCGGTGTCCTTGATGTGGTTTGGGCTATTTTTTCAGGGCTCTGCCCAAGGTGGCCAGCAAGGCTGCTCCCATAATGAGCGCACCGCCGGCCAGCGTGCGTGCGCTGAGCTGCTCGTGGGCGATGAGCACCGAGGAGATGCTGGCAAACACCACTTCCGACAGCATGACCACCGAGGTCACGCCCGAGGGCAGACGCGCTGCGCCAAATTGCAGAGCCCAGTTGCCAAACATCAAAACCACGGCCAAGCCAAGTGCGAGAAAGGCCCAACTGCCATCAAAAGCAGGAAAGCCCGGCACCATGCCAGCGCTGCTGGCGCTCAAGGCGGTCAGCAGGCCCATGCTCATGCAGCCGGCAAACATGGCCAGCATGCGGGCCTGGGCCGGAATGCCTTGAAAGCGGCGCAGCAACACATTGGTCAGCGCAAACATGAAGCCGCCGAACACGGCCAGCGCATCGGCCAGGGTGAGACCGGCAAACAACCCGGAGAGCGAGGCATCGGCGGGCAGCAACACCAGCACCACACCGCCAAAGGCCAGCAACAGGCGCAGCAGCGCCATGGGCGTGGGCTTTTCGCCCAGCAGCTTCCAGGCCAGCAGCACCGCCCAGGCCGGCATGAGATAGAACAAGAGGATGACGCGCACCACGTCGCCCACGGTCACGGCCCAGTTGAAAGCCACATTGTTCAGGCCCGAACTGACAGCCAGCAGCAGGAGCACCGGGTATTGCCAGGCCTGCCTGAGGCTGGCCGGGCGCAGTATCAGCAGACCGGCCAGCACCAGTGCATACATCGCTGCCGTGGCCCACAGCGGATGCAGTCCGGCCTCATGCATGAGACGAAACGGCCACCATGACAAGCCCCAGATCAGGGCATTGAGCAGCAGCGCAAATACAGGCAGTGGACTATGCATAAAAAAGGCTTCTAACGTTTGCTCTGCAAGCGTTAGAAGCTATTGATCGTGTAGTGAATGCAGCTTGTCGGCGCCAGCTGCAGAGCTTCAATGGCAGTCGCGGCGGGCGACTTCCAGCAGCTTTTCAACCTCTGCCGGGTGCCTTCTGCAATTATTCCAGTGCCAGATGCCGATCAGCACCATGCTAGCGGCAACCAGCAGACCGAATACCGTGATCGCACCAAAGGCAGTCAGCCCCATCTTGGTGGACAGGCTGTAGAAGCCGCCCATGGCCAGAATAGCCAGTTGCTCGTTGAAGTTCTGCACCGCAATAGAGCGGCCCGCTCCCATGAGATTATGGCCGCGATGCTGCAGCAGCGCATTCATGGGAACGACCAGAAAACCGCCCAAACCGCCCAGCAGAATGAGGAAGGGCACGGCCACCCAGAGATTGTCGATAAAGATCATGCAGACCACGAGCAGGCCCATGAGCACGCCCAGGGGGATCACACGCGTGGCGTTGTCCAGGCGCATGCGCATGGATGCCAGCACCGCACCGACGGCCGTACCTATTGCCACCACCCCCACCAGGGCCGAGGCCTGGGTGGTGCTGTAACCCAGGGCCGCAGCTCCCCAGGCCAGCACGATATAGCGCAAATTGCCCGAAGCCCCCCAGAACAGCGTGGTGGTGGACAGCGAAATCTGGCCCAGCTTGTCGGCCCACAGGCGCTTGCTGCACTGCCAGAAGTCGGGCAGCAGGCCCAGCAGATTGGCAACCAGGCTCTTGTTCGGGTCTTCGCGCAGCGGGCGCATGGCCACGCCCGTCAGCGGAATATGCAGATTGAACCAGGCCGCAATGACGTAGATCAGGATCAGCAGGGCAATCGCGGCCTCGGCAGGGGTGTCCACGCCGGTATTGAAATACGGGAAGTCAAAGCCCAACAGATGCTGGGAAATGGTCGGCCCCACCAGTTGGCCGCCCACCAGCACGCCCAGAATGATGGAGGTGATGGTCAGCCCCTCGATCCAGCCATTGGCCTTGACCAGTTGAGAGGCCGGCAGCAGCTCGGTCAGGATGCCGTACTTGGCCGGCGAATAGGCGGCCGCGCCCAGCCCGATGACGGCGTAGGCGATCAAGGGATGATGGCCGAAGAGCATCATCAGACAGCCCATCACCTTGATGGCATTGCTGATGAACATGACCCTGCCCTTGGGCAAGGCGTCCGCAAAGGCTCCGACAAAGGGGGCCAGGACCACATAGAACAGGGCGAACATGGGCACCAGGGCAGCACGTTGCCACTCGGGGGCACCATTGGCACGCAACAGCTCTACAGCGGTCACAAACAAGGCGTTGTCTGCCAGCGAGCTGAAAAACTGCGCTGACATGATGGTGTAGAAACCGCGCTTCATGAATTAGCTGTAACTGGCACCGGACGGACCGATGCCAAGGAAATATTAGACCCCGTGGCAAGTGACTGGCGGTTATATCACGCAGGCTCCGGCTGACAGTGCCAGAATCCCACTGGTCTGATTGAGAAAAACCATGCCTCGTCCCATTACTGCCACCATCCATCCTGAAGCCGTTCGCCACAATCTGGAGCGGGTACGGCAAGCCGTCCCTGATGCCAAATTGTGGTCCGTGATCAAAGCCAACGCTTATGGCCACGGTATCGAGAACGTGTTTGAAGGGTTGCGAGCGACGGACGGTTTTGCCATGCTGGACCTCGATGAGGCCCAGCGCGTGCGCAATCTGGGCTGGCGCGGCCCCATCCTGCTGCTCGAAGGCGTGTTCGAGCTGCGCGACCTGGAAATCTGCTCGCGCCTCGGTATCTGGCATGCCGTGCACTGCGACGAGCAGATCGACTGGCTGGCCGCCCACAAGACCCAGGTCGGCCACCGAGTTTTCCTCAAGATGAACAGCGGCATGAACCGGCTGGGCTTTACACCCGAGCGTTTTCGTGCGGCTTATGCGCGGCTGAACGCCCTGCCCCAGGTCGACGAGATCTCGTTCATGACCCACTTCAGCGATGCCGATGTGGAGCATGGCCTGGATCACCAGCTCAGGGTCTTTCACGAAACCACGCTGGACCTGCCCGGCGAGCGCAGCGTCAGCAACAGCGCTGCCACCTTGCTGCATGGTGATGAAAACAATGTGCGCTGCGACTGGGTGCGCCCCGGCATCGTGCTCTACGGCAGCTCGCCCGACTTTCCCACCCATGATGCGGCTCACTGGGGTCTTGAGCCGACCATGACGCTGTCGTCAAAAATCATCGGCACGCAGGAGCTGCATGCCGGCGACACCGTGGGCTACGGCTCGCGTTTTCAATGCGACGGACCGCTGCGCCTGGGCGTGGTGGCCTGCGGCTATGCGGACGGCTATCCGCGCGTCTGCCCCACGGGTACGCCCGTGCTGGTGGACGGTGTGCGCACCCGCACGCTGGGCCGCGTCAGCATGGACATGATGGCTGTGGACCTGAGCCCCGTTCCCAAGGCCAGACTGGGCAGCGAAGTCACGCTCTGGGGTCGCGCCAGCAATGGCGCCGTACTGCCCATCGACGAGGTCGCCGCTGCTGCCGGCACGCTGGGCTACGAGCTGATGTGTGCCGTGGCTCCCCGCGTCCCCAAGCAGGTGGAGGGTGCGGGCAAGTAGACCGGCCTGCTCCCGACGCGACGCGATGCAGGCAGGCAGGCAGGTAGGTAGGTAGGTAGGTAGGTAGGCAGGCAGGACCGCGCATCAGAGTCCGGAATGCGGCGCCAGGAACGACCTCATCGGACCAGCGACGACTTCGGCCACAGCGCTCACGCACCGGCCGCTAAACAGCGTGACGGCTTGGTGCACTGTCCTGGCACAGGCTGGCGACTCTGGCAACGATGTCGTCAATCTGTGCCTCGTCGCAGATCAGCGGCGGCAACAGCCGGATCGTGCGCTCACGGGTCACGGTAATCAGCAATCGCTGTTCGGCCAGCGCGCGGCCGACCAGCTCCTGGCAGTTCCGGTTCAACTCGATCCCGGCCATCAGGCCCAGGCCTCGGATGGCCTGCACACCCGGGTGTCCTCCCAGAGCCCGCCGCAGCCCGGCCAGCAGGCGCTCGCCCAGCTGTGCTGCCCGCTGCGCAATGCCGTCTCTTTCCATGATGTCGAGCACGGCACAGGCCACACGGCATGCCAGCGGATTGCCTCCGAAGGTGGAGCCGTGCTGGCCGGGACAGAACAGGTTCGCGGCAGAGCCACGCGCCAGACAGGCGCCAATGGGAACACCGTTGCCCAGTGCTTTGGCGAGGGTCATCACATCGGGCGTGATACCGGCGTGCCGGTGCGCGAACCAGGCCCCCGTGCGGCCCAGGCCGGTCTGGATCTCGTCGAGCATCAGCAGCCAGCCCTGGCTGTCGCAGAGCTCGCGCAGAGCGCGCAGGTAGCCGGGACTGGCGACACGGATGCCGCCTTCGCCCTGTACGGGCTCGACCAGCACGGCGACGATACCTGGTACTTCCTGGGCCGCACGGCGCACCGCATCGATGTCGTCATAGGGCACGCGCACAAAGCCGGGCATCTGCGGCTCGAAGCCCTGTTGCTTGGCCGCGTTGCCCGTGGCGGCGAGTGTCGCCAGCGTGCGGCCATGAAAAGCGTTCTCCATCACGAGAATTTGCGGCACGGCCACCTGCTTGCGATGCCCGTGCAAGCGGGCGAGCTTGAGAGCCGTCTCATTGGCCTCGGCACCCGAATTGCAGAAGAACACCTTTTCCATGTCGGCGAGCGCGCACAAGCGCTCGCCAAGCTGCTCCTGCCAGTCGATACGGAACACGTTGGAGGTATGCAGCAGCGTCGCGGCTTGCTCGGCCATGACGGCGGCGATCTCCGGATGGGCATGGCCTAGGCTGGTGACAGCCACGCCGGCGATGGCGTCCAGGTATTCCACCCCCTGCTCGTCCCAGAGGCTGGCACCGCGACCGCGCACAAAAGAAACAGGTTGGCGGGCGTATGCCCTCATCAGATGGGAGTCGGTTTGTGGCATGCAATGCTCCGGTGGGATGTAAAAGAAAACTGGCGGACATCAACCAGCTCAATTGAACTCTGCAGCGGGCCAATGCCCGGTCTCAGCGGCAAAAATCGCGCATTGCGCTTGCCGGGCATGGCGCAGCACCCGCAGGACTTGGCGGCAGATTGGCCGGCTTGCTACGGCCGCAACGCACAGCGCGGGCACAAGCCACCTGCGATTGCGCCTATGCCATATCAATCGGTAACGGACTCCGGCGTATCCGGATCAGAGCGCGTTGGCCAGTAATAGCTATCGGGTAACGGACGCGCGCCGAAGATGGCCTGCCCCACGCGCACCACGGTAGCGCCCTCCTCGATGGCGATCTCGAAATCGCCGGACATCCCCATCGACAGCGCATCCAGTTCGATACCGATGGGTGCGCTTTTCCGCAACCGATCGCGCAGCTCGCGCAGGAGGATGAAGCACCGGCGCACCCGTTCGGTCTCGGCGGAAAACAGCGCCAGCGTCATCAGACCACGCACGCGCAACGCGGAAAACACGGGCAGTTGCTGGATGAAGTCCGGAACAGCCTCGGGACTCAGGCCATATTTGCTGGCCTCGCCCGAGGTATTGACCTGCACGAACACGTCCAGCGACCGCCCCTGGGCCTGCAGATGCCTGTCCAGCGCCTCTGCCACGCGCAGGCTGTCCAAGGCCTGGAACTCGCTGGCAAAGCGAGCCACCAGCCTGGCCTTGTTGGTCTGCAGGTGGCCGATGACCGACCAGCGCAGATCGGCCAGGTCCTGCATGGACTCCCATTTCCCAAACGCTTCCTGTACCCTGTTCTCGCCCAACAGGCGGCAGCCCGCTGCATAGGCCAGACGCAGGCTGGTTTGCGGCTTGGTCTTGCTGACGGGCAGCAACCGTACGCTGGCTGGATCACGACCCACGCGCTGGCAGGCAGCTGCAATGCGCTCCTGCACGATGGCGAGATTGCGGCGGAAGTCCTCTACCGTGCCGGCCTCGGGGTACAGGCCATGTTGATCGTGACGGGTCGGGGTTTCTGAAGTCATGGGCATCACCTCATCCTTTTTCCATGGCGGCTATCGCGCCCGGCTGTGCGCTCCACGGCATCCGGCCGTTGAGGACTGCATGGGCGAGCATCCCTATGACCAGTCCCCAGAAGGCGCCGCCAATGCCCAGCAGCGTGATGTTGGCGGCTGCAGCCAGGAAGGTGATCAGCGCGGCCTCGCGCACCTTGGCATCCGCCAGGGCCGTGGCCAGGCTTGCGCCGATGGTTCCCAGCAGGGCGAGGCCCGCCAGCGTGGTGATGAAGGTGTTGGGGAAGGCCATGAAGACCGCCGCCAGCGTCACCCCGAACACGCCGACCAGGATGTAGCACACGCCTGCAGCAACGCCGGCAATCCAGCGCCTGGACGGATCTTCGTGCGCCTCCCGGCCTGTAGCGATTGCAGCCGTGATCGCGGCGATGTTGAACGCATGCGAACCAAACGGAGCCATCAGCAGCGAGCCCAGACCCGTGATCGTGACGATGGGGTTGGCGCTGGTCTTGAAGCCATCGTTGCGCAGCACCAGCATGCCGGGCATGTACTGGCCCGTCAGCGTGATGAGAAACAGCGGCAGCGCGACGCTGAGCAGGGCATTGAGCGAGAATTCCGGCCTGGTGAACACTGGGGCAGCAAGCTGCAACTCCAGCCCGGACAGATCGACCCGATTCTGCGACAGCAAAAAGACCAGCCCCAGCACCAGGATGCCGACGACGGCATAGCGTGCCGAAATCCGTTTGAGCACCACATAGGTCGCGATCAGCAGGCCCGCCAGCATGGGATCGACGCTCATGCCACCAAGCGCCTTGATACCGAATTGCAGCAGGATGCCCGCGAGCAGTCCGGCCGCAATGCCGGCAGGAATAAGCCGGATGACGCGCTCGAAATATCCCGACAGCCCCAGCACCACGAAAGCCAGCGCGGAGACCATGTAGGCCCCCACTGCTTCGGCATAGGGCGTGCTCGCAAGGGCAGTCACCAGGAATGCCGCAGCAGGTGTGGACCAGGCCGTGATGATGGGCTCGCGCGTCACCCAACTGAGCAGCAGACCTGTCAGCCCTACGCCAATCGAGATCGACCATACCCAGGAGGCCGTCAGCTCGGGGCCGAGGCCCGCCACCTTGGCCGCCTGGAACACAAGGATGAAGGTACCGCCGTAGTTGACGATGACCGAGATCAGGCCTGCCACGACGGGATGTGTGAGATCGCTCCAGCGAAGAGACGAAGGCGAGTGGGTGGTTGACATGGTCTTGCAAGGGCTCCCGGAAAAGTGATTGACCCCATGGGGTAGCAGATTTATAGAATCGAAATGGCCTGATACCACCGGCCACTTTTTTGTAGGAATACAGACCATTTGTTCAAGCACGCCCAACTCGAATCCGTCAAAGCCTGGATCGGCGACCCCGCTCATGGCGCCTTGCCGCTGCATGTCCGCATCCAACGGGCCATACGGCAGCTGATCCTCGATGGCGCGCTGGACGTGGGCCGGCGCCTGCCGGCATCGCGAGCCCTGGCCCAATCCTTGGGTGTCTCGCGCGATACGGTGGAGGCCGCCTATGGCCAGTTGCATGCCGAAGGCTTTATCGAACGACGCACGGGCAGCGGCAGCTTTGTGTCCGAGCAGGTGCAACGCCTTCCGGGGCGCGGCCTGATGCAAAGTCCTTTGGCGCGCGTTCCCGCCCTGCGTTTGAGCCAACGCGGCGCAGCCATGTTCGCGGGCGGTGGCCTGCGTGACTTCCTCGCGCCACGCGCTTTTGCGCCCGGTGTGCCCGAGACACGCAACTTCCCGCTTCAGACCTGGGAGCGCCTGCAGCGGCAGGTGCTCAAGGAGCACGGCACCCAGGCTCTGCTGCACAGTCCACCGCAGGGCACCGAGGCTTTGCGCCAGGCCATTGCCGCCTATGTCAACCTGGAGCGCGGCGCGCGCGCCACGCCCGAGCGCGTGCTGGTGCTGACCAGTTCGCAACAGGCTCTGACCCTGTGCGCCAACGTGCTGCTCGACGCCGGTGATCGCATCTTCATCGAAGACCCTGTGTATCACGGCGCACGCAAAGCCTTCGATGCGGCGGGGCTGGAATGTGTACCCGTGCCGCTGGACGGCGACGGCATGCGGGTGGACTTACTGCAGACCCTACCCGCTGCCAGGGCGGTGTTTCTGACACCCTCCCACCAGTTCCCTACGGGCACCACGCTGGCCCTGGATCGCCGGCTGGCCGCCATAGCCTGGGCGCAGCAGGAGCAGGCCTGGATCATCGAAGATGACTACGACAGCGAATTTCACTACGCCGGCAAGCCCATGGCCTGCGTACAGGGGCTGGATCAGCACGAGCGCACGATCTATGTCGGCACCTTCACCAAATCGATGTTCCCTGGGCTACGCATAGGCTATATGGTGTTGCCGGCTTCGCTGGTCGCCCCCATGACGGTGGCGCGAACCTTGCTGGATGGACACAGCGCAGCGATTGCGCAATTGACGCTGGCGCGGTTCATCGAAGGCGGGCACCTGGGTGCGCATGTGCGTACCATGCGCGCCGTCTATGCCGAGCGACGCGATGTGCTGGCGCGGCTGGTGCGCGAGCATCTGGGCGACTTCCTCGAGCCACGGGTGCCGGCGGGAGGCATGCAGATGCCGTGCACCCTGTTGCACGGCATTGCTGAACGCGCCGCCGTGGATGGCGCGCGCAGAGCGGGCATAGACCTGCTCGGCTTGACGCAGCTGCATGCATCGAGCCCGCAACAGACGGGTTTTCTCATGGGATTTGCCGCTCACGCACCGCATGAACTGGAAGTCGCCGCGAGGAAGCTGGCGCAGGTGCTGCAGGCGCTACGCCACTGACAGCGACCGGCGCGCCAGCGCAAAACGGCCAGGCCTCAGCCGGCAAGCTCCTGCAGCGCCGCCAGCAATTGCTTCACATCGGCCTCGGTA
Source organism: Comamonas sp. HJ-2 (assembly GCF_053615495.1). Taxonomy (NCBI): domain Bacteria; kingdom Pseudomonadati; phylum Pseudomonadota; class Betaproteobacteria; order Burkholderiales; family Comamonadaceae; genus Comamonas; species Comamonas sp. HJ-2. The sequence continues at coordinate 67,069 of NZ_JBSIFD010000004.1, forward strand.
TGCAGCGCCGACAAGGCAATACGCAGCCGAGCCGTGCCCACGGGCACGGTGGGAGGGCGAATCGCGGGCACCCACAGGCCATGGCGGCGCAGCCCCTCCATAAGGCCGAGCGCAGCGTCGTTGCCGCCCACCACCAGTGCCTGCACGGCCGTGTCCGATGGCAAAATCCGCCAGCCCTTGCCCTGCAACAAGGGCTGCAGACCCGCGCGCAGCTGGGCAATACGAGCCTGCAGCTGCTCGCGCAAAGCGCTCTGCTCCTCAATCAGCTGCAGACTGGTTTGCAATGCACGCGCCAGCATCGCAGGGGCGGCCGTCGCAAAGGTGTAGCTGCGCGTTTTCTGCAGCAGCCACTCGATCAGCAACTCATGACCTGCCACAAAGGCGCCCGAGACACCGGCCGCCTTGCTCAGCGTGGCCATGTAAAGCACACGCGGCGAGGCCTTGACCCCCGTCAGCCCCGCAGCCGCGAGGCTGCCACGGCCTTGCGGGCCGAGCACGCCGAAGCCGTGGGCATCGTCGAGCAGCAGCAACGCGTCGTAGCGCTCGCACAGTGCCAGCAGCCCCTCGATATCTGCCACATTGCCATCCATGCTGAAGACGGCATCGCTCACCACCAGCTTGCGCTGCACCGGGCAAGCAGCCAGCAGCTGCTCCAATGCAGCCAGATCGCCATGCTCGAAACAGTGGATCTGGCCACGCGACAGGCGACAGCCGTCGATCAGGCTGGCGTGGTTCAGAGCGTCAGAGAAAATGGCATCGCCCGCCCCCACCAGCGCCGGAATGATGCTGGCGTTGGTGGCAAACCCGGCATAGAAGTAAAGCGCACGGGGCAGCTGCACAAAGCGGGCCAGTTCCTCCTCCAGCGCGGCATTGGCCGAGCTATGGCCGTTGACCATGGGAGAGCCGCCCGAGCCCACACCGAAATCCTGCGCACCGGCGCAGGCCGCCTCAATCATGGCCGGGTGCTGTGCCAGCCCCAGATAGTCGTTGCTGCAGAACTGCAGCATGGGCTGCCCGTCGACCAGAATGCGCGCGCCTTGCAGGGGCGCCACGGTACGGCGGGTGCGGCGCAGCGCGGCGGCGTCCAGGGCTGCCAGCTGCTGTGGAATATCCTGCAGCCAGAAATTGGAAGATGCTGTCATTGCCACTCCTTGGGCAAGGAGAAACTGGTCAGGCGAGGATCGGGAGTGGCCTGCCACGGAATATCGGCCAGCAGCGGCGCGCCAAGCCGTCCCAGCTGGTTGCGCAGCCAGTCCATGTTTTCCTCGGGCACCAGCATCTGCGGCTCCACACGGCTTGCCACCCAGCCCGCCAGCGGCAAGCCGGCGGCGCGAATCGCCTCTGCGGTCAGCACCGCGTGGTTCAGACAGCCGAGCTTCAGCCCCACCACCAGCACCACCGGCAGCTGCAGCGCCACGGCCAGATCGGCAATGCACAGAGTCTCGGACAGCGGCACGCGCCAGCCGCCCGCGCCCTCGACCACCACGGCATCGGCCTGCGCCGCCAGTTGCCGGTAGGCGTCGAGAATCGGCGCCAGCCTCACCTCCACGCCCGCGCGCCGGGCCGCGATATGCGGCGACATGGGATCGGGCAGCAGCACGGGGTTGTCCAGCGCTGCCGGCACGGCCAGCGTGGAGGCCGCACGCAGGGCTACCGTGTCTTCGTTGACCCAGCCCCCATGCCCGTCGGGCTCGGCGCCTGCGGCCACGGCCTTCATGCCCACCACGCGCGCATGGTGTCCTGCCAGTGCGTGCAGCAGTGCGCAGCTGGCCAGGGTCTTGCCCACACCGGTATCGGTGCCCGTGACGAAACAGCCGATCATGCTTTTCCCTTCTGCGCGGCAAGCTCCGCTTCCTGCTGCAAGGTGGTATTCAATGCGGCCAGCGCCGCCTGACCCAGATGGGCGATATCGGTATCGTTCAGCACATAGGGCGGCATGCAGTACAGCGTGCGTCCTATGGGGCGCAGCAGCAGGCCCAGATCCAGCGCCGCCTGGTGGTAGCGCTGCGCAAAGTCCGGCAGGGAGGTATCGATGTCCCAGGCCCAGATCATTCCCTGCTGGCGCGCGTTGCTGACGCGGGGGTGAGCATTCAGCCCGGCGAATGCAGCACTGATTTTCCGGGCCAGTTGCCGATTGGCAGCCAGCTGGTCCAGCTGCTCGAACAGCTCCAGCGTGGCCACGGCAGCGCGGCAGGCCAGGGGGTTGCCGGTATAGGAATGCGAATGCAGAAAACCGCGAGCGGCATCGTCGTCATAAAAAGCGGCATAGACCGCGTCGGTGGTCAGCACGGCAGACAAGGGCAGCGTGCCGCCGGTCAGCCCTTTGGACAGGCAGATGAAGTCCGGCCTGATGCCGGCCTGCTGGTGGGCAAACAGGCTGCCGGTGCGGCCAAAGCCCACGGCGATCTCGTCCACCACCAGATGCACTGAATAGCGGTCGCACAGCGCCCGGGCCAGACGCAGGTATTCGGCGTCATGCATGGCCATGCCGGCGGCGCACTGCACCAGCGGCTCCAGAATCAGGGCAGCAGTCTCCTGGTGATGCGCCTGCAGCCAGGACTCCAGACCCTCTGCTGCGCGGCGTGCCACATCGGCAGCGGTTTCGCCAGGTCGGGCCTGGCGTGCATCGGGGCTGGGCACGGTGGCCGACAGACGCAGCAGGGGGCCATAGGCATCGCGAAACAGCGCAATATCGGTGACCGACAGCGCGCCTACCGTCTCGCCGTGGTAGCCGCCGGCCAGGCCCACGAAGCGGTGCTTGGCAGGATGCCCCTGGTTGCGCCAGTAATGGGCGCTCATCTTCAGTGCGATCTCGGTGGCCGAAGCGCCGTCACTGCCGTAGAACGCATGACCGAGGCCGGTCAGGCCGGCCAGGCGCTCGGACAGCTCGACCACGGGGGCGTGGGTGAAACCGGCCAGCATCACATGATCGAGCTTGCGCATCTGCTCGGTCAGCGCCGCCCGGATATGCGGATGCGAGTGACCGAACAGATTGACCCACCAGGAACTGATGCCGTCCAGATAACGGCGGCCCTCGGTGTCCACCAGCCAAGGCCCGGTGGCGTGGTCAATGGCAATCGGCGGCGCGGCTTCGTGCCGCTTCATCTGGGTGCAGGGATGCCAGACATGGCGCACGCTGCGGCTGGCAAGACTGTGTTCCATCAAAAACTCCTGAGGCGAATCACCCGCCTTGTCAAAACGCAGGCGCAGCGCGGCCTGGCCCGCACCAGAAGCAGGGCCATGCAATTTGCAATGAGAAAGCCCCGGCGCGATGGCCGGGGAAGATTCAGGGATCAGCTTGCGGCCGATGCCCCCAGCCCCTTGAGGCCCAGCTTGCGCATCAAGGTGGTATCGGCCTCCACATCGGGATTGCCGGTCACCAGCAGCTTGTCGCCGTAGAAGATGGAATTGGCTCCCGCCATGAAGCACAGGGTCTGCACGGCCTCGCCCAGTTGCTGGCGGCCCGCCGACAGGCGCACGCGGGCCTTGGGCATGGTGATGCGCGCCACGGCGATCACACGGACAAAGTCCAGCGGATCCACCGGCTCGCTGTCGGCCAGCGGCGTGCCGGGCACGGGCACCAGGCTGTTGATGGGCACGGACTCGGGATAGGGCTCCATGTTCGCGAGCTGGGCAATCAGGCCGGCACGGTGGACCTCGGTCTCGCCCATGCCGATGATGCCGCCGCAGCAGACGCTGATGCCCGCATCGCGCACGGCAGCCAGCGTGTCCAGCCTGTCCTGGTACTGGCGCGTGCTGACCACATCCTTGTAGTACTCGGGCGCGGTGTCGAGGTTGTGGTTGTAATAGTCGAGACCCGCATCGCGCAGCGATGCCGCCTGATGGGGCTGCAGCATGCCCAGCGTGGCGCAGGTCTGCATGCCCAGCCCCTTCACGGCACCGATCAGCTCGTTCATCTTCTCGATGTCGCGGTCCTTGGGCGCGCGCCAGGCAGCGCCCATGCAAAAGCGGGTGGCTCCGGCATCCTGGGCCGCCTTGGCGGCGCGAGTGACTTCCTCCACGCTCATCAGCTTCTCGGCCTTCACGCCCGTATCGAACTCGGCCGACTGCGGGCAATAGCCGCAATTCTCGGGGCAGCCGCCGGTCTTGACGGACAGCAGGGTCGCCAGCTCGATCTCGCCTGCAGGCCAGTTCTCACGGTGCACGCTCTGAGCACGGTGCAACAAGTCCAGAAAAGGCAGGTCCAGCAAGAACTGCACTGCCTCCACGGGCCAGCGCTGCGCTTCGGAGGCCGCGGCGGGCTTGGCCGGCGCATGCCAGTGCATGGTCTGGCTGCCGCAGGCGGCGGCTTGCTGCGCGTCGGCGGCGCGCACTGGGTTGTCTTGCTCGGGCACGGAATAGGACATCGCGGTCTCTCCTCAATCGGGGGAATGCCGCGCATTTTGGGCAAAAAAATCAAGGATTTACAGAGCCAGCATGCAAATAGTTGCCAGCCAAAGAGTTGCAGCAAGAAGCGCTATTTTTGAGCGCCATTTCAATGCATTTAACAGATTTTCAGCACTCATTAGAAACAGCCAGCCATAACTTCTGCCAAATTGAGCTCTTGTGCACTCAATTAAATGGAATACACCAGATTCAGACCTTGGATTTCAACGAGGAAGAGCGTAGATATCGGCAAAAAACACGGTTTTTGGCGATTTTTACCCGGACAAGGCCTGAATCAGGGCCAGAAACAGTGCTGTGCCGCCCGTGCAAAGGCGCACAAACACCCCAAACTGGCGGATTTAATTCCCTCAACTCTTGTTGGACATTCGCACCGGGCGCAAAAAAGCCGCAGCAAGGCTGCGGCTGTGGGGCTGGAGGCCTGGGCTTAGAAGGCGTGAGCCATGCCCACGCCGAACGAAGTTCCCGAGTCCGCGCCGTACTCGTAGCTCTTGCGCCCCAGGCTGGCATAGAGCGTGGTGCGCTTGGACAGCGCGTAGTCGGCGCCCAGGGAGTAGAAATGATTGGTCTGCTCCTGCATGCGCTGGCGTCCATAACCGGCCTTCAGCGTGGTCTGTCCCATCTGATAGGTGGCGCCCAACGTCACGGCCTTGGCCGAGAGTGCCGTCTGTGCCACGCGCGAATAGTCCCAGGCGGCCATCACGGCGGCTGCGCCAAAGCGGTATTTGCCAGCCACGAAAGTGTCCTTGTCACCGCTGCCGTTGCGCTCGAAGGCCAGCATCCCGCTCAGGCTGTCCGAGTCGTAGTTGAGAGAAGCCGAATAACCGCGCCCTTCGCGGCGCAAGGTCAGCGGTACCTCGGTGCGCTCCGGCGAGGCACTCAGATGCAGGGTGAAGCCGGCCACCGTGGGCGAGTCGTAGAAGATGCCATTGGCCATGCGCCCATACTCGGCGGTGCCGTTGTTGCTGTAGCGGTCGGTAGGCGTGAGGTAGTGCCACTGATACCAGGCGGGCGAGGAAATGCGGTTGAAATTGGCCCAGGGGTCGAACTTCCAGTCCTGCGACCACATGGCCGACAGGGCGCGGCCCAGGCGCAAGTGGCCAAAGCCGCCCTGCAAGCCCACCGTGGACTCGTCGTGCCAGAACGGCTTGCGGCCCTGATCCTCCAGGCGCCCGGTATCGATATCGAAACGTGCGCTCAGGCGGAAGGTGGCCTTGAGGCCACCGCCCAGGTCCTCCCAGCCGGCAATCGCAAGATTGCTGCGCTGAATCGTGCCGGCCTGCGCCGTGCCATCAAAGCCGCGATAGATGCCGCCGTCGATCAGACCGCCAATGCTGACGTTGGACGACTGGGCCGCCGCAGGCAGCACGGCAGACAAAAGAGTGAAACATGTGGAACAAGCAATGCCAGTACGCAAGCGCATGCCGGTGGTTCTCCTTGAATTGTGAAGTCACTGCCCCCGCAGCCAGCTCTTGGCACAGCAGAAGACAGAGAAGGTCGAAGACCTGTGAGATGAGGTGATGACAGGCAGTCAGGCCCTGCCTGATGCACTGAAGACAGCCGGAACATCGCTGGCAGCCTGGCTGCCAATTCCGACCCGAGAAGCCTGCTCAAAAAGCAGGCAACGAGAAGCATTATGAAAGTGCGGCCCGCGCAGAGTCCAGCCCTGCGTCAGCTTGGTTCAGCCGCTGCGCGCCACGCCGGAGGCTGCCCAGATGCGATTCATCTCGCTGCAAAACGGCTGGGCACAGGGTGCCAGGCCCTGGTACTGGCAGCCTTCGGTCATGCACAGATGCGAACGGTGCTCGCCGCTGCGGCGCGGCACAGGCAGGGCATTGGCAGCCTGGGCCGCGGCCATCATCAGCCAGGGATCGGACCTGTTCTGCAGCAGTTGCTGCACTTCCTGCGCCAGCGCCGGTGCAGGCATGGTCAGAGGCAGACCGGCCATCTGTGCCGGCGTCGCCTGAGCGGAACTCGCCGTGACGGGCTGCAGCTCCAGCCACAGCAATGCGCTGGTAGCAAGTGTGCTGGTCGCCACCAACGACTGCGGCTGCACCACCAGAGCCAGAGGACCGCTGCTCAAGACACCCGGCTCCGCGATGGGCAGGCGCAGGGCCGTCCCCGGCCCTTGGGCTGTCGGGATGCTTGGCGCACCCACAGCCTGCACCCAGGCGGCGGGCACCTGCAATGTCAGGGAAAAGCTGCGCTCGCCCTGCGGCGTGACCAGCGTGCCTTGCTGCACCAGCCAGTTCTGCAGCTGGGGCAGACGCGGTGCGGCAGCACCTGCAGGTGCTGCCGCCATGCCCTGCTGTGCCTGCTCCAGCGCCACGGCCGCCGTGGGCGACAGGGCCGCAGCCGTCTGCAAAGCCGAGCTGTGAGGCTGCGCGCCAGACGCCGCGGCCTGCGCCAAGGCCTGCATCAGCGCAACCGATCCCTGCTGGCCGGCCAGCAGCTGCAAGGGCTGGGCCTGTCCCTGCAGGCTGACCTGAACCTGCGCGAGCAGGCTTTGCACAAACTGCTGCACGGCCGCCGGCAGGCCCTGACTGGGCCAGCTTGCCGCAGGCGCACCGGGTTGGGCTTGCACCTGCAGTGCCAGCTGCGCAATCAGATGCTCAAAGGCCTGGAGCTTGAGGTTCTGCAAGGTTTGCGGCGACCACTGCACCATGCTGGTCACCGGAGGCGCAGTTTGAGCGACAGGCGGTTGCTGCGCTGCGGGAAGGCCTGAGACAGCGGCTGCTGCCACATTGCCGGCCTGCGCAGCCGCCTGACCCGTGGGCACGGACACGGGCAGTACGGAGGCAACGGGTTGCAGTGGTGCAGTCATGCGGTCGTCGGTGGCGGGGCATCAAAGCCGGAATCAGGCCATTGTGCCCGCCCCTGCGGATAAGCATCGGAAAAAGAGCTGCCAATGCTTGTGGCTCAAGCACCAGGGCTGCCCGGATCGTGCCGGGGCCGCATGGTTCACGCCGGCGATCCGAAGCGCGGATCAGGGGCGAACCATTCCAGGCGGAATCAGGCCTCGGCCGGGTAGAACAGCTTGCGCGTGGCCGTGGCCTGCACGGCCTTGGCAATGGCACCGATATGGTCGGGCGTGGTGCCGCAGCAGCCGCCCACGATATTGACCAGACCTTCGGCCGCGAACTCGTGCACCAGACGGCTGGTGATCTCGGGGGTTTCGTCAAAACCGGTGTCGCTCATGGGGTTGGGCAGGCCGGCATTGGGATAGCAGCTGATGAAGGTGTCGGGAGCCGCCTTGGCCAGTTCCTGCACATAGGGACGCATCAGCGTGGCACCCAGGGCGCAGTTCAGACCCACGGACAGCGGGTTGCTGTGGCGCACGCTGTGCCAGAAGGCCGTCACGGTCTGTCCGCTCAGAATCCGGCCCGAGGCATCGGTCACCGTGCCGCTGATCATGATGGGCAGGCGCTCGCCGGTCTGCTCGAAGGCCTCGTCCACGGCAAACAGCGCGGCCTTGGCGTTGAGGGTGTCGAAGATGGTCTCGACCAGGATCACGTCGGCACCGCCTTCAATCAGCGCCAGCGTCTGCTCCAGATAGGCCTGGCGCAGCTGCTCGAAAGTGATGTTGCGCGCGGCAGGGTCGTTCACATCGGGGCTGATGGAGGCCGTCTTGGGCGTGGGGCCCAGGGCGCCGGCCACATAGCGCTTGTGATCGGGCGTGCTGTACTTGTCACAGGCCGCACGCGCCAGCTGGGCGCTCTTGAGGTTCATCTCATAGGCCAGGTCGGCCATGTGATAGTCCTCCTGCGCAATCGTGGTCGCGCCAAAGGTATTGGTCTCGATCAGATCGGCGCCGGCGGCCAGGTATTTCTCATGGATGTCGCGAATCACGTCGGGACGGGTCAGCGACAGCAGCTCGTTGTTGCCCTTGACGTCATGGGCGAAGTCCTTGAAGCGCTCGCCCGCACCTTCGGCTCCGGCATAGCCCTCGCCGCGATACTGAGCCTCGCCCAGCTTGAAACGCTGAATCATGGTGCCCATGGCGCCGTCAAGAATGACGAGGCGCTTGGCAAGCGTTGCGGGCAGCTCCTGGGCTCGGGTGTAGGCGGGGGTGGGGTGCGACTGGCTCATAGACCGCCATTGTAGGAAAGCTGGCCGGCTTTGCCGGGCAGCCGGGCATTGCCCTGCCGCCAGCGCCTATTCCGATGGCTGGCCTGCCGGGTAGCGAGCCTTGGCCATGCGGAACGTCAGATTCCAGCGCTGATTGCCAAGCAGCGGGTGCTGGCCCTCCCTGAGCGGAGCGACGCCATGGAACACCAGGCGTGAGGGCCCGCCCCAGACCAGCACATCGCCATGGGTGAGCGCAAGGCGCCGGGTGGGGCACTGGCGCATCAGCCCGCCCCAGAGGAAACGGCAGGGCAAGCCCAGCGAGACCGAGACTATGGGCGCAGCAAAGTCATGCTCGTCCTGGTCGCGGTGCAAGCCCATGCGCGCGCCCGGCTGATAGCGGTTGATCAGGCAGGCATCGGGTGCAAAACCCGGATAGCCGGCCAGCGCCGCCGCCCTGGCGGCCTGCTCGCCCAGAAAAGCCGGTATGGCAGGCCAGGGCTTGCCGGTCTGCGGATCGACGGCGCTGTAGCGATAGCCCTGCAGATCCGAAATCCAGCCCCAGCCGCCGGCGTTGGTGATCGCCACCGACATGAACTTGCCGCCGGGCACCTGCATGGTGCGAAATGCGGCCCGCGTCTGCAAGGCCGTCACCTCGGCCACCCAGCGCTGCTCCTCGGCTGCCGCAAAGCCGCGCAGCAGCACGGCACCGTCATCAATGATTTCGGCGGGCAGGGAGTCGGCAGGAAACAGCGAAAGCGTCATTGCAACGCCATCATAGGCCTGGCCGGCGACTGGCCCTCCCAGCCGCCGGCCAGCGCCTGGTACAGCGCCACGGCGGCACGCAGGCCGCGCGCGCGGCTGTCGGCCGCCGCGTCCTGGGCCGCATAGAGGTCGCGCTGCGCGTCCAGCACCTCGTACAGGCCCACGCTGCCCAGGCGGTAGCGGCGCTGCGCGAGCTGCTCGGCCCGTGCACGCTGCTCGGCTGCCTGGGCCAGATGGGCGTCCTCGCTGCGGGTGCGCGTGAGAAGCACCAGGGCGTTCTCGGTGTCCTCCAGCGCCAGCAACACGCTTTGCTGGTACTGGGCCAGCGCGACCTGGGCGCCCGCTTCGCTGGCAGCGATGCGCGCGCGTACGCGGCCCACGTCGAGGAAAGACCAGTCCACGCCCAGGAACACGCTGCGGCTGGCGCTGCCCGCCTCGAACAGCGCGCCAGTGCTGAGAGCGGAGCTGCCCAGCAGACCGCCCAGCGACAGGCGCGGGAACAGCTCGGCCGTGGTCACGCCCACCCGCGCCGTGGCCGCATGCAGACGCGCCTCGGCGGCGGCTACATCGGGGCGACGACGCAACAGCTCGGCGGGCGTGCCGGGAGCGATGGTCTCTGGCAACTGAGGCAACGCGGCCGGCGCGTTCAGCGCCGCGATCAGTGCCTCGGGCACCTGGCCGGTGAGCACGGCCAGCCGATGCTGAGCCACGGCGATCCGGGCTTGCAGCACGGGAATGCGCGAGCGCGTGGTCTCCAGCTGCGCCTGGGCGCGCGCCAGGTCGAAATCGGTGCCGCTGCCATGCGCCAGCCGCAGCTGAACCAGGCGCAGCGTGTCCTGCTGATTGGCGGCGTTGGCCTCAGCCAGCTGCAGGCGCTGCTGCCAGCCGCGCAGATCGGCGTAGCTGGCCGCGACCTGGGCCGCAATGGCGACCTGCAGCGCAGCCATATCGGCGGCACTGGCACGCAGCTCGGCGCTGCCGGCTTCGATGTTGCGGCGCACGCGACCGAACAGATCCAGCTCCCAGCTCGCATTGACTCCGGCGCTGTAGCTGCGTTGGCTGCGCGGCCCGCCCATGGCTTGGCTTTCGCTGCGTCTTTGCTGCAGCGCCTGGCCCGACAGGGTAAGCGTCGGGAACTGATCAAGACGGCTTTCGCGCAGCAGGGCCTGGGCCGCATCGAGCCGCGCCAGCGCAGCGCGCAGATCCTGGTTGGCCCGCAGGGCCTGCTCGACCAGCTGCGTGAGTTGCGCATCCTGGAACTGGCGCCAGAACGCGGCATCCGAACCGGTCTCGGGCGATGCCTGCTTCAGGACTGCAGACGGCTCGGCCCGCGCAAACTGCGCGCCGGCCTGAGGCAGCTCGGGCGTGCGGAAATCGGGGCCGACGGCGCAGCCTGCCAGCAGGGTCGCAAGGCCCACCACGGCATATGCCAAAGCATGCCGGCGCAGAGGTTGGGGGATCTCAGACATGGCGGCCCTCCAGGGATGCGGGTGCAACAGTTGAAGCGGGTTGGACAGGCGTGCGGGTCGCCAGCGACCGGCCCGACAGGCGGCGCAGCGTGACGTAGAACACCGGCGTGAGGAAGAGGCCGAACAGAGTCACGCCCAGCATTCCCGAGAACACCGTCACACCCGTGGCCGCGCGCACCTCGCTGCCTGCGCCGCCGCCGATCAGCAAGGGCACGGCGCCCGCGATGAAGGCGATGGAGGTCATGACGATGGGGCGCAGCCGCAGGCGGCAGGCCTGCAGCGCGGCATCGACTGTTGGCGAGCCGCGCATCTCCAGCTCGCGCGCAAACTCCACGATCAGGATCGCGTTCTTGCAGGCCAGGCCCATGAGCACCACCAGGCCCACCTGCACGAAGACGTTGTTGTCGCCCCCGGCCAGCCAGACGCCGAACAGCGCCGCGCAGATGCACACGGGCACGATCAGGATCACGGCCAGCGGCAGGGTCCAGCTCTCGTAGAGCGCGGCCAGCACCAGAAACACCAGCATCACGGCGATCACGAAGACCACGGCTGCGGCATGGCTCTGCTCGACCTGCTGGTAGCTCAGATCCGTCCAGGCCAGCTCGATGCCGCGCGGCAGCGTGCGCTGCGCGATCTCCTGCAGCTTGGTCAGCACCTCGGCCGAGGACAGCAGGCGCGGATCGGAGTCGCCGATCAGGTCGGCGGCCGGAAAGCCGTTGTAGCGCAGCACCGGATCGGGTCCGTAGCTGGGCACCACGGTAACCATGGAGCCTATGGGCACCATCTCGCCGCGCGCGTTGCGCGTGCGCAGCTGGGCAATGTCCTCCACGGCCTGGCGGTAGTCGGCATCGGCCTGCAGCATCACGCGCCAGACGCGACCGAAGGCGTTGAAGTCATTGACGTAGACCGAGCCCAGATAGGCCTGCAGGGTCTGGAACAGATCGGTCAGCGCCACGCCCTGGGCCTTGGCCTTGATGCGATCCACCTTCACTTCCAGCTGCGGAATGTTGGATTGGTAGCTGCTGACCGGGTAGGTCATGCCCGGCGTCTTGGCAATCTCGGCCTGAAAGGCCTCAAGCGCCTGCTGCAGCGCTGCATAGCCCAGGCCTGCGCGGTCCTGCAGGAACAGCGAATAGCCCGATCCGTTGCCCAGGCCCTGGATGGGCGGCGGCATCAGCGCATAGGCGAAGCCGCCCTCGATCTGCGCGAACTTGGCACCCAGTTCGGCATTGATGGCCTCGGCGCTGCGTGTGCGCTCGCCGAAGGGCTTGAGCATGATGTAGGAGCTGGTCAGATTAGGCGTGGTCGTGGACTGCAGCGCATTGAAGCCCGCGAAGGCCGCGGCCATGTCCACGCCATCCACGCTCTTGGCCGTCTCCACCATCTGGCGCGTGACCGCATCAGTGCGGTTCAGCGACGCGCCCTCGGGCAGCTTGGCGCCGGCAAACAGGTAGAGCTTGTCCTGCATGGGGATGAAGCCCCCGGGCACGGCATGGAACAGCACGGCAGTGCCGGCCAGCAGCGCCGCATAGACCGCGAACACCAGGCCGCGTCGGCGCAGCGAGCGGCCCACCGAATTCTGGTAGCCGTGGGCGCTGCGATCGAAGAAGCGGTTGAAGGGCCGGAAGAACCAACCCAGGCCCTTGTCGATGACGCGCGCCAGCGCATCGCGCGGTGCGCCATGCGGCTGCAGCAGCTTGGCCGCCAGTGCCGGTGACAGGGTCAGCGAGTTGATGGCCGAGATCACCGTGGAGATGGCGATGGTCACCGCGAACTGCTGGTAGAACTGGCCCGTGACGCCGCTGAGAAAGGCCATGGGCACGAAGACCGCGCACAGCACCAGTGCGATGGCGATGATGGGCCCGGAGACCTCCTTCATGGCCAGATGGGCCGCCTCCTGCGGGCTGTGGCCTTGCTCGATGTAGCGCTCCACGTTCTCGACCACGACGATGGCGTCGTCCACCACGATGCCGATCGCCAGCACCAGGCCGAACAGCGTCAGCGTGTTGATGGAATAGCCCAGCAGGTACAGGCCCGCAAAAGTGCCGATGATGGACACGGGCACAGCCAGCAGCGGAATGATGGAGGCGCGCCAGGTCTGCAGAAAGACGATGACCATCAGCACCACCAGGATCACGGCCTCGATCAGCGTGCTCTGCACGGCCTTGATCGAGTCGCGCACAAAGACCGTGGGGTCCCAGACGGATTCGAAGGCCACGCCTTCGGGCAGGTCCTTGGAGAGCCGGTCCATGGCCGCGTAGACCTGCTCGGCCACGCCCAGCGCATTCGCGCCCGGCGACAGGAAGATGCCAACGGCCGCCATGTTCTTGGTGTCGCTCCACGAGCGCAGCGTGTAGTCGCTGGCGCCCAGCTCGATGCGCGCCACGTCGGCCAGACGCACGACCTGACCGCCTTCGCCGCTCTTGAGCACGATGTCGCCGAACTCCTCGGTCGTCTTCAGCCGCCCGCGCACATTGATGGACAGCAGCTTGTCGGACTTCTGCGCACTGGGCTCGGCGCCCAGCTGGCCGGCCGAGACCTGGATGTTCTGCTCGCGGATGGCGGCGATCACCTCGCCTGCCGTGAGCTGGCGTGCCGCCACCTTGTGCGGGTCCAGCCAGACGCGCATCGCATAGTCGCCCGCGCCATAGATGCCCACGTCGCCCACGCCGGGAATGCGCGCCAGCACATCCTTGATCTTGAGCGTGACATGGTTGCGCAGATACAGCGCATCATGCGCGCCGTCGCGGGACACCAGGCCCACGTACATCAGCGGCGTGGACGCCTGCTTCTGCGTGGTCACGCCGAACTGCCGCACCTCCTCGGGCAGCCGGCTCTGGGCCTGGCTGACGCGGTTCTGCACGCGCACGGCGGCGGTGTCGGGGTCGATTTCGGGACGAAAGGTGGCAACCACCTGCAGACTGCCGTCCGAAGCCGCGACCGACTTCATGTACATCAGGCCTTCGACCCCGTTGATGGCTTCCTCCAGCGGCACGGCCACCGACTCGGCGACCTCCTTGGGATTGGCTCCCGGATAGGTGGCGCGCACCACCACGCTGGGCGGCACGACCTCGGGATATTCGCCCACCGGCAATTGCGGAATGGCCACCAGGCCGACGGCAAACATGATGATGGAGAGCACGACCGCGAAGATGGGCCGGTCTATGAAGAATTTGGAGAAGTCCATGGCACTCCCCCTTACTGCGCAGCGGCGGGCGCAGGCTGCACGGCCGCTGCCGCCACCGGCCTGGGATTGACGGGCATGCCGGGGTAGTAGATGCGTTGCACGCCGCCCACCACCAGCCGGTCACCCGCGGTCAGGCCTTGTTCCACCAGGCGCCGGCCATCGACCATGCGACCCAGCGTGAGGTCGCGACGCTCGGCCACATTGCCTTCGCCCACCACATAGACGTACTTGCGGTCCTGGTCGGTGAGCACGGCCTTGTCGTCGATCAGCAACGCCTGGGGCTCGGCCCCCTGCGGGTCCGGGCCGCTTTGCATCTGCACGCGTGCGAACAGTCCCGGCGTCAGCACCCGATCGGGGTTGGCCAGGCGCGCGCGCAAACGCATGGTGCCCGTACCCGGCTGGAGCTGGTTGTCGCTGAAATCCAGCGTGCCCGCATGGGCAAAGCCGCTGTCGCCAACAAGGGCTACGCGCACCGCACGGCCCTGGCCGCTCAGGCCGGCCTTCTGGTAGCGCAGAAAGCTGTGCTCGTCGGCATCGAAATACGCATACACCGGGTCCTGCGAAACCAGGGTGGTCAGCACGCTCTGGTCGGCCTGGGCCATATTGCCCACGGTGAGCAAGGCGCGGCTGGCACGGCCCGTGATGGGCGCGCGCACCTCGGTGAAATCGAGCTGCAGCCGCGCGGTGGCCAGCTCGGCCTCGGCCGCGCGCACCTGGGCCGTGGCCTGGGCCAGTGTTGCGGCCCGCGTGTCGGCCTCCTCGCGCGAGACCGCATTCTCGGCCACCAGCTGGCGCGCGCGCTGGTCCTGCGTCTGCGCCAGCCCGGCAGCGGCACGCGCGCGTTCGAGCTGGGCCTGGGCGCTGGCCAGGGCCGCACGATAGGGCCGCTGGTCGATCACGAACAGCAGCTGGCCCTTCTTCACCTCCTGCCCCTCGGCGAAGGCGATGCGCTCGATATAGCCCGACACACGCGAGCGCAGCTGCACCGACTCCACGGCCTCGATGCGGCCATTGAACTCGTCCCAGGGGCGTATGGCCTGCAAGGCAACCTCGACTACCTGCACTTCGGGCGCGGGCGGCGGCCCGTTGCCGGCATGGGCATCGCCCGCGCCGGGACGGTCGCAGCCCGAAAGCAGGACCAGCGCCGCGAGGCCGCCGGCCAGCAGCAAGGGCCGCAGCGGCGGCGTGGAATGGACTGACATATGGACTCTCCCAGAATGAATGCGCCCGCCCTGCTGGCGGCAGCAGGCCTGACGGAACGGCCACCTCTGCCGATAAGACGCAGGAGCAGCCAGGCTTGTGACAAGCATTGGCAGGTGGCTGAGAGAGATTCGATAAAGATAGCTGCTACCGCACTTCACCAAACGACTTCAGGCACAAAACCATCTGAAGTCGTTTTTCATCATGCGGATACAGCTACGGTTATCAGAAGAACTCCGGCCAGCGCTTGGGCCGTTGATTGCGGCTCCACCGGCTATCGATCACAATGGCGGCATTCTTCAAGTTCAAGTTAACTTTAAGTCAAGCCCCGGAGAAAGACATCATGAAAACTGAGGATGATCCGCTGATGAGCATCAGCGACTTCGCGCAGCGCAGCGGCGTCAACGCATCGGCGCTGCGCTACTACGAGTCGCTGGGTCTGATCGAATCGGTGCGCAGCGCCGGCGGCAGGCGGCGCTACCACCGCTCGGGCCTGCGGCGCATTGCCTACATCGTGTTTGCACAGCGCGTGGGCTTCACGCTGGAGGAGATCGCCGCGCAGCTGGCACGGCTGCCGACGCGGCATGTGCCCACGGGCGGCGACTGGCAGAAGATGTCGCGCATCTGGCAGCAGCGGCTGGACGAGCGCATCACCGAGCTGCAGCGCCTGCGCGACAGCCTCAACCAGTGCATAGGCTGCGGCTGTCTGTCGCTCAAGGTCTGCAGCATGTACAACCCCGGCGACCAATGCCAGCGCGGCGGCCCAGGGCCGCGCCGCTGGCTAGGCGACGAGCTGCAGGCCGAGGGCCACTAGCCTCGGCTCAGCGGCCGCTGGCCTGGGCGAAGGCCAGCACGGCCTGCAGCAGACGCTGCATGGTGGGCTGGATACGCGCCGCGACCTCGGGCAGGTAGTCAAAAGGCATCTGCTCCTGCATATAGCTGGACTGTGTCATCTCCAGCTGCACGGCATGGAAGCCCTGCTCCGGCTGACCATAGTTGCGCGTGATGAAGCCGCCCTTGAAGCGGCCGTTGAGCACGCTGGTGTGGTCCGGTGCCTGCCGTGCAATGTCCAGCAGTTGCTGGGCCAGCGCCGGCGCGCAGCTCTTGCCGTCGGCGGTGCCCAGGTTCAGGTCGGGCAGCTTGCCCTCGAAAAAGCGCGGCAGCACCGAGCGGATGCTGTGCGCATCCCACAGCATGGCCACGCCATGCTGGCTCTTGATGCGGTCGAGCTCGGCGCGCAGCTGCGCATGATAGGGCTGCCAGTAGAGTTCGCGGCGGCGCGCGACTTCTGCCTCGTCGGGCTCCAGGTCCTTGCTGGCATACAAGGGCTTGCTGTCGAAGCCGTCAACCGGACACAGCCCGGTCACGCTCTGGCCCGGATAGAGGCTGGCACCATCGGGCGGACGGTTCAGATCGATGACATAGCGCGAATGCGTGGCAACCAGAATGGATGCGCCCAGCGCCTTGGCGAAGTCGTAGAGCTGCGGCATATGCCAGTCGGTGTCGTGGACTTCGCGCCCTTCGGGCGTGAGCCTGGCCGCAATGTCGGCCGGTACATGGGTGCCGGTATGCGGCATGGAAATCAGCAGCGGTGCCGTACCCTGGTGGAAGACAAAGGGGGCGATGGCTTGGCTCATGGAGCGTCTCTCTTCTGTCAAAAATCTGAATGCAGCCGCCCTCAGGCGCCTTGCAGCAATGCCTTGCGGGCCAGGACAAAGCCCTGTTGCGCGACCTCGTGCAGCGCATGGCGGCCTGCCTGCACGCGCTGCTGGCCGCGAACCCAGACATCGGCTACGGCCGAGGTGCGATGGCTTGCAAACACATGGGCTGCATGGCCGCTGTCGGCTGGCAGGCCGTTGAGGGCCACATGCCGGGCATCGAGCACCACGAAGTCGGCCTGCTGGCCCACGGCCAGACCGGAAATGGCGCGGCCGGATGCCTGGGCACCGCCGGCCACCGCCTGCAAGGTCATGGAGGTCGCCACCTGGGGGTGGGCACCGCCGCCGAGCACATTGCGCTGGCGCAGGTTCAGGCGCTGGCTGTATTCGAGCATCAGCAGCTCTTCGGCCGCGTTGACCGTGGCGTGGCTGTCCGAGCCAATGCCCCAGCGGCCGCCATGCCTGAGCCACGCCGGCATGTCGAAAATCCCATCACCGAGGTTGGCTTCGGTGGTGGGACAGATGCCGGCCACGGCAGCGCTGCGAGCCGCGCCCGCATATTCCTCGGGCGTCATATGCGTGGCATGAACCAGGCACCAGCGCGCATCGACAGGCGCATGCTCGAGCAGCCATTGCACGGGGCGCTGACCGCTCCAGGCCAGGCAGTCATCGACCTCCTGGGTCTGTTCGGCGATATGGATGTGCACCGGCGCCTTGGGCAGCATGGCGTGCAGGCCTGCGAGCGCGGTCTTGAGGCTGTCCGGCGGCACGGCGCGCAGCGAATGCGGAGCCAGGCCCAGGGCTGCCTGCTGCGCTCTGGTCACGGGCTCCAGCTGCTGCAGCAAGGAGAGCATGTTGTCCGTGCTGCGAATGAAGCGAGCCTGATCCTCGCGAGGCGGCAGCCCCCCGAAGCCGCTGGTCTGATAGAGCACGGGCAGCAAGGTCATGCCTATGCCGGTCTTCTGCGCCGCACGCAGCAGTGCCAGGGACAGGCTGGCATCGTTGGCATAGGGCTTGCCGCCGGCATCATGGTGCACATAGTGGAACTCGCAGACCGAGGTGTAACCTGCCTCCATCATCTCCAGGTACAGCCAGGTCGCAATCGCTTCCAGCGCCTCGGGTGTCATGCGGTTGGCAAAGCCGTACATCAGCTTGCGCCAGCTCCAGAAGCTGTCCTGCGCCTGGCCACGGAACTCGGTCAGACCGCCGAACGCACGCTGGAAGGCATGCGAGTGCAGATTGGGCATGCCCGGGATCACCGGGCCGGCGGCGCGGATGGCGGTATCGACCTCGCCGGCCTCGCCGCTTTGCGGATCCACATCGGTGAGCACCTCGGCCAGACGCCCGCTCTCATCCCAGCTGAGCAGGACATTGCGCGCCCATCCCGTGGGCAGTAAGGCGTCTTCGGCAAACAGTGTGCCGCTGGAGGAGGAAGAGTGCATGATCATTTCGAAATGCCTGAAGGAGATGAAACCAAACGCTGGCCACGGGCCGCAAGCGCCAGCGCAGCCACAGCCAGCAAGGCCAGCGCGGCGCTGACCTGGATGGCCTGGGTGTAGCCGCCAGTCTGGTCGAACACCCAGCCGGACGCGCTGGCGCCGACGACTGCCGCCAGCCCCACGCTGATGTAAAGAATGCCCAAAATGGCACCCAGCCGCAAGGTGCCGAACCACTGGGCGGCAAGGACGGGAAACAGGGCGATGCAGCCGCCATGCGCCGCGCCGAACAGCAGGGCAAACACGGCAAGCGCGGCCCAGCCATGGGCCTGCCACCACAGCAAGTGCAGCAGGGCCAGGAAAATGCTCAGACCCATGAGCAGACGCAGAGCTCCCAGCCTGTCGCCGAGACCGCCCAGCAGCGGCCGGCCCAGCACATTGCCAGCGCCTATCAGGGCGATCAGCCACTGGCTTGAAACGGCATCGATATCCAGGCCCTGGGCCATGGGAGCGATATGCACCAGGCCCGCAAACAGGCTCACCGAAGCCAGGAAAATGGCGAGGAAAAACCAGCCGAAGCTGCTGCTGCGCACGGCCTGGGACAGCTCCATGCCCTGTGCCTGGGCTGCAGCCAGGGCAGGGTGGGGATCGCCGTCGCAGCTCAGACCCAGCTGCGATGGCTGGCCGACCATGGACAGCGCGGCCGGCAGTCCCAGCAGCAAGATGGCCAGCGCAAACCACTGCATGGTGATCTGCCAGCTCTGCAACTCCAGCAGCCAGCCCGCAAACAGCGGCGCGGCGAAGGTGCCGACGCCGGTGCCGGCCGAGGCCAGGCCGGAGGCACGGCTGCGCAGCCGTATGAACCAGCGCTGCACGGCCACCAGGGCCGGTACGTAGATCAGGCCCACACCACCGCCCACGAACAGGCCGAAAACCACGAACAGCTGCGCCAGCGAACGGGTCTGGCTGGCCAGCGCAAAGCCTGTGGCCAGCAGCAAGACCCCCGCACCGGTCACGCGGCGCAGGCCTATGCGGTCGGCCAGAGGGCCGGCAACAGCGCCCACGCAGTAATACAGCAAAGCCGTCACGGCAAACAGCGAGCCCACCGAGAAACGGCCCGCATCGAACTGCGTCTGGGTGCTCTTGAAAAAAGCGCCAAAGGAATAAGCTGCACCGAAGGCCAGGGCGAGCAGGCCATGGGCCGCCGCCACAATCGTCCAGCCCCGGAACAGCTTCATGGCTCAGGCCTCGAGTGCGGCCAGCAAGGCCTGTACAAAACGCGCGTTGTCGCCTTCGGTGCCTATGGACACGCGCAGGAAATGCTCGAAGCCGGGCTCCTTCCAGGGTTTGACGATCACGCCCTGCCTGAGCAGCGCTTCGGTCACCGGGCCATTGGGACGGCCGAGGTCGAGAAACAGGAAGTTGGCTACCGAAGGCGCAATGCGCAGGCCTTGCAGCGGCCGGCCCGGCCCTGCCAGCGCCAGCAGCTGTCTGCGCAGATCTTCGCGCAGCGCCACCGTGGTCGCCACACCGCTGCGCATGTGCGCGGGATCGTTCCAGGCGGCCAGCGCCGCGCGCTGGGCCGCCATGTTCACATTGAAGGGCGAGCGCACCTTGTCCATCAGGCTCACCAGCTCGGCGCTGTCGGCCATGCCGTAGCCCACGCGCAGACCGGCCAGGCCCCAGGCCTTGGAGAAGGTGCGCAGCACGATCCAGGGCCCGACACGCGCCTCCAGCATGGCCAGCACATCGGGGTAGTCATCGTCATGCAGCGCGTATTCGTAATAGGCCTCATCCACCACCAGCACGGTGTTGGCGGGCGTGGCCTCCAGCACCTGCGCAAACTGCGCCGCATCCATCATGCAGCCCACGGGGTTGGACGGGTTGGGCAGGAAGGCGATCTTGGGGGCCTTGGCCACGGCAGCGCACCAGGCGCCCAGATCGAAGCCCAGCTCCTCGTTGAGGTCGAGGAGCTCGACCTCCGCGCCCATCATCTTTGGATAGATTTCGTGCAGGCCGAACACGGGACGCTGGGTCACCACCAGATCGCCGGGAGCGAGAAAGACCTCGCAGAGAATCTTGATCAGGTCTTCCGAGCCGTCGCCGAACACCAGACGCCCGGCGGGCAGCCCGGTGCGCTCGGCAATGGCTTCGCGCAAGGCCGTGCAGTTGGCATCGGGATAGTTACCCACATCATTGGCCACATCGGCAATCGCCCGGCGCACCGAGGCGCTGGCACCGAAGGGATTTTCATTGCTGGCCAGTCGCGCGATATCGGTCACGCCATAGCGCGCCCGCACCGCTTCGTTGGACAGGCCGGCGTTGTACGCGGGCAGCGGGCGCACCTGGGCCCGGGCCAGCGAGGCCACCAGGGAATTCGTCATAGATCAAACACCTTTCCAGGATTCATCAGGCCCAGTGGATCGAGGGCCAGCTTGATGGCCCGCATCGCCGCCAGCTCTGCGGGCGTGCGGCTGTCGCTCAGATAAGGCTTTTTGTGCAGGCCGATGCCGTGCTCCGCGGAGACGCTGCCCTGCATCTCGCCCACGATGCGGTAGAGAAGCTCCTCCACCTGCTCGCATTCGCCGTTGACGGTCTTGCCATCCACCGAGACATGGAGGTTGCCGTCGCCCACATGGCCGAAGTACAGCGCCTGGTGACCAGGCCAGCGCGCGGCGAAAGCCTGCATGCAGGCTTCGGCAAAGCGGCCGATGTCGGCCTGGGGCAGGCTCACGTCGAAGTTGATTGCGGGATGCATATTGTTGTTGAGCTCGGCCGGGGCCTCGCGCAGCTTCCACAGCTGCTGCACCTGGGCGACCGACTGGGCCACGATGGCATCGAGCACCTCGCCGGCCTCCATGGCTTCCTCAAGCACCTGCTGCAGATCGCCCTGCAGCTGCACCTCGTCCTTGCCGTCCACATTGATCAGGGCCAGCAGGGGGTAGCGCTGCTCAAAAGGCGCAGCGAGCTTGAGCCAGGCCATGGAGGCCTGCACAAAGCTGTCCCACATCAGCTCGTAGGCCGCGACGCTGTTGCCGAAGCGCGACTGCATGCGCTTGAGCACGGCCAGCGCCGAGTCGAAATCGGGCATGGCCACCAGCGTCGTGGCCGTGGCCTGGGGCGCGGGGCGCAGGCGCAGCAGCACGCGCGTGATGATGCCCAGCGTGCCTTCGGCTCCGATGAAGAACTGCTTGAGGTCGTAACCCGTGTTGTTCTTGATCATGGGACGCAGCATGGGCAGCACCGTGCCGTCGGCCAGCACCACTTCCAGGCCCAGCACCTGCTCGCGCATCATGCCGTGCTGCAGCACGCCGTTGCCGCCCGCATTGGTGGAGACGTTGCCGCCGATCTGGCAGCTGCCGCGAGCACCGAGATCCACACCGAACACCATGCCGACATCGACGGCCGCCTCCTGCACGGCTTGCAGGGTGACGCCGGCCTGCACCTGCATCAGCCCGGTCTTGGCATCGATGTCCTCGATACGGTTCATGCGATCCAGCGACAGCGCGACAGCGCCCTCCGTAGGGACCGCGGCACCGGCCAGCCCGGTCAGCCCTCCCTGCGGAACCACCGCAACCCTGTGGGCGCTGCACAGACGCATGACCGCGCTGACTTCCTCCGTGGTCCGTGGGCGCACCAGCGCCAGCGGCTGCTGGGGCGGCGTGCCGCTCCAGTCGGTGCGGCTGCGCTCGGGCGTGTCCGTGCCGCGCAGCACCACATCGGCGCCCAGGGTGGAAATCAGTTCATTGAGAAATTGTTCGTGAGACATCAGCAACCTTTCGCGCTCCCCGCATTCAGGCTTTGGCTTGCCGCGCAATCAGGCCCTGGCGCACCACCGTACAGTCAGGCTTGCTGCCGAACCAGTAGGCCAGCTCGGCAGCCTGCTTCACGGGCCAGAGCACGAAGTTGGCGGGACGGCCCACGGCAATCAGGCCTTGCTCGTCCTGCAGACCCAGAGCCTGCGCGGCATGCCGGGTGATGCCGGCCAAAGCCTCGGGAACCGTCAGACGGAACAGCGTGCAAGCCATATTGGCCATGAGCAGCAAGCTCAAGCACGGGGAGGTACCCGGATTGTGATCGGTAGAAACGGCCATCGGGACCTTGGCGGCCCTTAATTCCTCAATCGGCGGCACTTTGGTGTCGCGCAGCGTATAGAAGGCTCCGGGCAGCAGCACGGCCACGGTACCGGCCTTCTTCATCTCGTCAATGCCGTGTTCGGACAGGTGCTCGATATGGTCGCAGGACAGCGCGCCATAGCGGGCCGCGAGGGCTGCTCCCTCCATATTCGACAGCTGCTCGGCATGCAGCTTGACGGGCAGGCCCAAGGCCTTGGCCGCCTGAAAGACCTGCTCGGTCTCGGCCAGCGAGAAGGCGATGCGCTCGCAGAACACGTCGACGGCATCGATCAGGCCTTCGGCGGCCAGCGCCGGCAGCATGACCTGGCAAACCAGATCCGTGTATTCCTGGCTGCGGCCCGCGTACTCAGGCGGCAGCGCATGGGCCCCTAAAAAGGTGGTGCGCACGGTCACGGCACACAGCTCGCCCAGGCGCCTTGCGGCACGCAGCTGCTTGCGCTCGTGTTCCAGGGCCAGGCCGTAGCCCGACTTGATCTCTATGGCCGTCACGCCTTCGGCCAGCAACTGCTCGAGACGCGGCAGCGCCAGCGCCACCAGCTCGTCCTCCGACGCTTCGCGCGTGGCCCTGACGCTGGAGACGATGCCTCCGCCGGCCCTAGCCACTTCCTCGTAGCTGGCCCCGGCCAGGCGCATGGCGAACTCGTTGGCACGCTCGCCGCCATAGACCAGGTGGGTGTGGCAGTCGATCAGGCCCGGCGTGGCCAGGCGCCCTGCGCCATCATGCCGGGGCAGCGCCTGGTATTCGGCGGGCATGGCATCCTGCGGGCCCACCCAGACCATGCGGCCTTGCTGCACCACGATACAGGCCAGCGTGCCCTCGGGAATATCCGCCACTTCGGAGACATACAGCTCCGGCGCCAGACGCAGGTTGTACCAGCAGCCGTCGGCAGAGACTGCGGGATGGGAAATAACTTGCGTCATGGCGATGCTCCTAGTGTTCGATTACGGCAATTCAAACCATGAAACTACTGATTTCATAGCTTCATGCGCTTGCCACTCCTGATTTCTCATATCAATACGCATTGAAACGTCCAATTCAAGGGTGCAAGCTGCTCGTGTTTTAGCTGTGCGGCGTCAGGCTGACCAGGATCAGCCTGGCCTGCTCGTCCTGCGCCAGCAGCGGCTCGGCCTGGGGGCTGGTCCACCAGAGGCCTTGACCGGCTTGCAGTATCCGCCCGTCGGCGCATTTCCAGCCACCCTCGAGCACCATGCAAAGCCCTGCGGCGCTCAGCCCCGCCTCTGCCCGGCCGCCGAGCTGCTCCAGACTGGCCGACCACTGTCCGCGCCGGGTCATGACATTGAAGTCGCTGGACGGCCCGCCCAGCAGATCGCAATCCAGCGCCATATCGCCCGAAAAGGCGAAGGGCTGCCAGCGCTCGGTCAATGCATGCTCGAGCCCGGCCTGTGCGCTGTGCAGCCGTACCCCGTCGCCATCGAGCAGCATGATCTGGCGGTCTATGCCCGGAAATGCAGAAAACGGGCCGGCCTGGGCAATCGTGGCCACGCTCACGCGCCAGCCAAAGCTGTCCATGCCCGCACCCTGCGGCCAGCAGGCAATCTCGCGCGTGCTGCCGCCCCCGTTCTTCCACGGGCTGGGCGCAATCTGGTTCAGGTCAAAGCGTTGCATCGATCAAAAGCACAAAAATTAAAACAAAACGCCGCGCTAGAACCGGCGTGCCCCAGCGCGGAAGTACCGAGCAGGGGCCGCAGCCGTCTGGCAAGCAATAATGCGTGTCAAGGCTTGTCCAGGAAGCCCAGCGCCGCCAGGCTCATGGCCTTCACGCCGGTCTTGATGGAAGGCTCCGGCAGCGGCGCGAACTGCGGCGAGTGGTTGAACACCAGCGGCTTGCCGCCGGGGCGCTGCGAGGCAGCCACTTCCTGCGGGTCGGTGACGCCGACCAGGAAGAACATCGAGGGCACGCCCTCGGCGCCGTATTCGGCGAAGTCTTCGCTGGTGGTCAGCGGCGGCGTGCGCGTCACGTTGTCGGCCCCCAATGCGGCCTTCAGCACCGACTCGACCTTCGCCACGACGGCCGGGTTATTGACGGTGGCGGAGCTGGTGTCCGGCAGCGCGATATCGGGCTCCGGCGCGCCAGCCGCTGCGGCCGAGGCAAGCGCGACACGGCGCACGCCGTCGAGCAGTTGTGCCCGCACCGCCGGTGCGTAGCTGCGGATCGTGCCGCGCAGCACCACCCGGTCGGGGATGATGTTGCCCGAGCTGCCCGCCTGCATCGCGCCGATGGTGACGACGCCGAACTCCATCGGGTCCTTGTCACGGCTGACGACCGACTGCACGTCGACGATGAAGCGCGCGGCAATCATCACCGGATCGAGCGCCTTGTGTGGCGCCGAGCCGTGGCCGCCACGGCCCTTGAAGGTGATCTGCACCTCGTTGGCGGCCGAGGTCATCGGTCCCACCGCATAGCTGACGGTGCCGATGGGGCGCGGGTCGGTGTGCAGCGCCAGCGCCACGTCGGGCTTGGGAAAGCGGGTGAACAGGCCGTCGGCCAGCATGGCACGCGCACCGGCGCCGGTTTCTTCCGCGGGCTGGGCAACCAGCATGAGCGTGCCGCGCCACTGCGACTTCAGAGCCGACAGCGTGCGCGCCACGCCGACCCACGCCGCCATGTGAACGTCGTGGCCGCAGCTATGCGCCACGAAGGTCTCGCGGCCGTTCCAGGTGGTCTTGGCGCGGCTGGCATAGGGCAGGCCGGTCTTTTCCTCCATAGGCAGCGCGTCCATGTCGGTACGGACCATCACCGTGGGGCCCGTGCCGTTGCGCAGCAGGGCCACCACGCCGGTCTTGCCGACCTGCTCCGTCACCTCGAAACCTAGGCCGCGCAGTTCCTTCGCCAGCCGGGCGGCGGTTCGGGTCTCGGCAAAGCCCAGTTCGGGGTGGGCGTGCAGATCCTTGTACAGCGTATCCAGCTGCGGGTACATCTCGCCCAGCAGGCGATCGATCGCGGCGGGCTCCTGCGCGGCTGCCCAGCCGGGCACCAGCAGCGCCGCAGCCAGGGCAACGCCGCGCAGCAATGCGGGAGCACGGAGGATTCTCCGTTGAGTCATGTGCGCGGCGGCCATGGCGCTTACTTCACCATGGGCAGCTTCAGGCCCTGCTTGCGTGCGGTCTCGATGGCCAGCTCGTAGCCTGCGTCCGCATGGCGCATCACGCCCGAGCCGCAGTCGTTGACCAGCACGCGCGCCAGCCGCGCGGCGGCTTCATCGGTGCCGTCGGCCACGATGACCATGCCGGAGTGCTGCGAGTAGCCCATGCCCACGCCGCCGCCGTGGTGCAGGCTGACCCAGGTGGCGCCGCCGGCAGTGTTGAGCAGGGCGTTGAGCAGCGGCCAGTCGGAGACGGCATCCGTGCCGTCCTTCATGGCTTCGGTCTCACGGTTGGGGCTGGCCACGGAGCCGGTATCCAGGTGGTCGCGGCCGATGACGATGGGGGCCTTGAGTTCGCCGTTCTTGACCATTTCATTGAAGGCCAGGGCCGCCTTGTGGCGCTCGCCCAGACCCAGCCAGCAGATACGTGCGGGCAGGCCCTGGAAGGCGATGCGCTCGCGCGCCATGTCCAGCCAGCGGTGGGTGTGCTTGTTCTCGGGGAACAGTTCCTTGATCTTGGCGTCGGTCTTGTAGATGTCCTCGGGGTCGCCCGACAGCGCCACCCAGCGGAACGGGCCCTTGCCCTCGCAGAACAGCGGACGGATGTAGGCGGGCACGAAGCCGGGGAAGTCGAAGGCGTTCTTCACACCCTCGTCGAAGGCCACCTGGCGGATGTTGTTGCCGTAGTCCACCGTGGGGATGCCCATGGCCTGGAAGTCCAGCATGGCCTGCACGTGCACGGCGCAGCCCTGGGCCGCGGCCTTGGTCAGCTTGGCGTGCTGGCTGGGGTCGGCAGCGGCTGCTTCCCACTGTGCCACGGTCCAGCCCACGGGCAGGTAGCCGTTGATCAGGTCGTGGGCCGAGGTCTGGTCGGTCACGATGTCGGGCTTGGGACCGCCGGCCTTGGCGCGCTTGACCAGCTCGGGCAGGATTTCAGCGGCATTGCCCAGCAGCGCGATGGAGACCGCCTCACCCTTTTCGGTGTGATGCTTGATCAGGGCCAGCGCGTCGTCGACGTCCTTGGCCTGCTTGTCCACATAGCGGGTGCGCAGACGGAAGTCGATGCTGGACTGCTTGCATTCGATGTTCAGCGAGCAGGCGCCGGCCAGCGTGGCGGCCAGGGGCTGGGCGCCGCCCATGCCGCCCAGGCCAGCCGTGAGAATCCACTTGCCGGTCAGGTCGTTGTTGTAGTGCTGGCGACCGGCTTCGACAAAGGTCTCGAAAGTGCCCTGCACGATGCCCTGGCTGCCGATGTAAATCCAGCTGCCGGCCGTCATCTGGCCGTACATGAACAGGCCCTTGCGGTCCAGCTCGTTGAACTTCTCCCAGGTGGCCCACTTGGGCACCAGGTTGGAGTTGGCGATCAGCACACGGGGCGCGCCCGGATGGGTCTTGAACACGCCCACAGGCTTGCCCGACTGGACCAGCAGGGACTCGTCCTCATTGAGTTCCTTGAGGGAAGCCAGGATCTGGTCGTAGCACTCCCAGTTGCGGGCGGCGCGGCCGATGCCGCCGTAGACCACCAGGGCTTGCGGGTTCTCGGCGACCTCGGGGTCGAGGTTGTTCTGGATCATGCGGTAGGCCGCTTCGGTCAGCCAGTTCTTGCAGCTGAGCTGGTTGCCGCGAGGGGCGCGGATGACGCGGGTGGGGTCGATGCGCGAATCGTTAGGGGTAGTCATGGCTGCTCCTTTGACAGTAATGGAGAGAATATGGAAAAGGCGTTACGGCTCGGCTCGGAAGCGGGTTGCCTCGGCGTAGAAGTCGGGCTCGACGGCTGGGGCCGGGCTGCACTTGGGATAGATCATGGCCGCAGGCACCTTCATGGACCGCTTGGCCAGTGGGTAGTACACCAGCGATGTCACCAGCAGGCTGACGATCCAGGAGATGTCGGCACCGCCCAGCATGGAGGCGAGCGGACCCTTGTACAGCGCCTGGTTCAGAAACGGGATCTGCACCAGGATGCCCAGCACATAGCAACCCAGCGCCATGAAGTTGTAGCTGCCATAACGGCCCTGAGGGTCGTATAGCGCGGGAATGTCGACCCGCTCCTTGGACACCAGGTAGTAGTCCACCAGATTCACCGCGCTCCAGGGCACGAAGACGGCGAGCAGCAGCAGCACGAAGTTCTTGAAGTTGTTCAGGAAATCGGCGCTGGCCAGCAAGGCCACCACCAGCGACAGCAGCACGAAGCCGACGATGTAGGCGATGCGCGCGACGGGCGAGATCTGCGTCTTGTTGTTGAAGCCGCTGACCGTGGTCAGGATGGTCATGAAGCCGCCGTAGGCATTGAGGCAGTTCACCGTGAGCTTGCCCGAGACGATCACCAGGTAGATCACGATGGCGGCCGGGCCGGCCAGGTCACCGATGAAGCCGACCTGGTTCTTCAGGAACTGGCCCCCCAGCGCGGCGACCAGCACACCCAGCGTCATGGCGATCTGCGCGCCGATCACGCTGCCCATGAAGGTGGTGGTGAAGGCCCGCGACGTAGGCGTGTTGGACGGCAGGTAGCGCGAGTAGTCGGCGACGTAGGGCGCGAAGGTCATCTGCCAGCCGGCCGACAGCGCGATGGTGAGCAGGAAGCTCGCCCAGGTGAAGGGCTTCTGGCCGAAGGCGCTGGCCACGTCGTACTGCATGCCCAGGCGCACGGCCAGGTAGGCAAAGCCCAGCAGCCCGATCACCGTGGCCACGCGGCCGAGCACGTGGATGAGGCGATAGCCCACCACGGCCACGATGGCGGTCAGCGTGCCGAAGATGATCATGCCGGTCTGCGGGGCCGAGAAATCGAACATGCGGTTGATGGCCTGGCCCGAGAGAACCGTGCCCGTGGCCGCGAAGCCCAGGTACATGAGGATCACCAGCAGCAGCGGCAGGGCCGCGCCCTTGACGCCGAACTGCACGCGGCTGGAAATCATCTGGGGCAGGCCCAGGCGCGGGCCCTGGGCCGAGTGCAGGGCCATGACGATGCCGCCGAGGATGTTGCCGATCAGCAGACCGATGATGGCCGTCATGGCCTCCGCGCCGAACACGATGGCCAGCGCTCCGTCGACAATGGCCGTGATCTGGCAATTGGCTCCGAACCAGAGGGTGAACTGGCTGGAGGGCGAGCCGTGGCGCTCGCTCTCCGGAACCATGTCTATGGTTCTGGTCTCGATGGCGCCAGAGGAACCCAGCGTTGCTGTATCAATACTCATGAATTGCTCCGTCAATCCCTCTGGATGTCTCTTATATGTCCGAACAACTTTCATTTATTTTTGCGAAGTTGTATAGACGAATTTTGTGATTTACTCCCACCCACGTCAATCATCTAGACAGCTTTTCTGATCCACACAAACCCTATGTCGCGAACCGATACCACCGCCGCCGTACCTGCGTTCCAGCGCATCAAAGACCATGTGCTGCAGCAGATTCAAAGTGGCGTATGGCAGGAAGGCCAGGCCATTCCCAGCGAGGCCGCCCTGGTCAAGCAGTTCAATGTGGCGCGCATGACCGTCAACCGCGCGCTGCGCGAGCTCAGCGACGAAAAGACACTGACGCGCGTCCAGGGCTCGGGCACTTTCGTGGCCCAGCAGAAGTACCAGGCCACCCTGGTCGAGCTGCGCAATATCGCCGACGAAATTGGTGCACGCGGCCACCGGCACCGGGGGGAGCTGCAGCGGCTCGAGCGCTGCAAGGTCGATGCCGCCCTGCTGCGCCAGTTCGAGCTGAGCGCCGCCACCCATCTGTTTCACTCCGTGGTCGTGCACTTCGAGAACGATGTCCCCATCCAGGTCGAAGACCGCTATGTGAATCCGGCCGTGGCTCCCGACTATCTGAGCCAGGACTTTGCAAGCCAGACTCCCAATGCCTACCTGGTGCGCGTGGCTCCGCTGCAGGGCGTGAATTTCTCCATCGAAGCGAGCATGCCCACGGCCGAGGTGGCGGAGCTTTTGCGCATGGAGGTCACCGAACCCTGTCTGGTATTGCGCCGCAGAACCCGCTCCCAGGGCCAGGTGGCCTCGGTTTCGGCCCTGTGGCACCCGGCTTCGCGCTATCAGTTCGCCGGCAGTTTCTGACCCGCCGCCCCGGCAAGCGCAGCCGGAACGCCGCCCCGCAACGGCAAGAACCGCTCTTGCCCGATGCTTGCGGCGTGACGGCATGGTGGCGGCTCAGACCGCGTTGCTCGGCAGAATGCTCTGCAACACCTCGGGCCAGGCGGTTTCCAGCGCCCACAGACGCATGATTTCGATATCGGGGGCCAGATAGCGGTCCTTGTCCAGGTAAGGCACCTGGCTGCGGATCAACGCGTACTGCTCCTCGATCAGCGGCGAGCTCTTGAGCCGGCGATCGAAGTCCATGCCCTGGACCGCGGCCATGGCCTCCACGCCCACGATCACGGCCGTGTTCCTGACCATGTCTGCCAGGCGACGCGCGCCATAGGTGGCCATGGAGACATGGTCTTCCTGGTTGGCCGAGGTGGGCAGGCTGGTCACGCTGCTGGGATGGGCCAAGCACTGGTTTTCCGCCGCAAGGGCAGCCGCCGTGACCTGGGCGATCATGAAGCCCGAGTTGACGCCGCTGTCCTCGATCAGAAAGGCCGGCAGGCGCGATAGTCCGGTGTCCAGCAGCAAGGCCATGCGACGCTCGGAGATGGCGCCGATTTCAGCGATCGCCAGGGCCATGATGTCGGCGGCGAAAGCCACGGGTTCTGCATGGAAGTTACCGCCCGAAATCACGTCGCCGTTGTCGAACACCAGCGGATTGTCCGAGGCGGCATTGGCTTCGATGACCAGCACGCGCGCAGCATGGCTGAGATTGTCCAGGCAGGCGCCCATGACCTGCGGCACGCAGCGGATGGAATAGGGGTCCTGCACGCGCCCGCAATTGGGGTGCGAGGGGTCGATGGCGCTGCCGTCCAGCAGCGAACGCACGGCAGCCGCCACGGCGATCTGTCCATGCTGGCCGCGTGCCGCGTGGATGCGCGCATCGAAGGGCTTGATGGAACCCTGTATGGCTTCCAGCGTCAGGCAACCGGCGACCAGTCCTGCGGCCAGCACGCTTTCGGCCTGGAACAGGCCGGCCAGCGCCAGCGAGGTGGAGACCTGGGTTCCATTGAGCAACGCCAGCCCTTCCTTGGGGCCGAGCACAAAGGGCTCCAGGCCGATATGCTGCATGGCCTCACGGCCGGAAACGAGCTTGCCGCCCACCTTGGCCTGCCCCTCGCCGATCAGCACGCAGGCCAGGTGCGACAGCGGCGCCAGATCGCCCGAAGCCCCTACCGACCCCTTGGAGGGAATCACGGGCAGGACATCGGCATTGGCCATGGCCAGCAGCGCGTCCACCAGCGCCGTGCGGGCTCCCGAATGCCCGCGGGCCAGACTCACGGCCTTGGTGGCCAGCACCAGGCGCACCACATGATCCGGCAGCGGCTCGCCCGTGCCCACGCTGTGCGAAAGCACCAGATTGCGCTGCAGCTCGGCCAGGCGCTCATGCGCGATCTTGGTCGAAGCCAGCTTGCCGAAACCGGTGTTGATCCCGTAGACCACCTGGTCTTCATCGACGATGTGCTGCACATGGGCCTCGGCCTTGCGCATGGCCGCATAGGCGGCCTGCGCCATGCTGAGCTGCACGCCGCCGTCCTGAATGCGGCGCAGCTGAGCCAGCGTGAGCTCGCCGGGATGCAGTTCCAGTTCGGAGTTCGAGAGCTCTTGGGTGGTGGTAGTGTTCATGGCTATACCTGTCTATACAGTCAAGAGAAACAAAAACGTACTGAGGGATTCAAGGGCCTGGCCGGGATCAGCCGCCGTGCACTGAATCGGTTCGGAAACGGCTACCGAGTCGGTAGCGCATGCCCGGATGCACGCAATGCACCCAGGTGATAGGGACGCCGCGCAGCCAGGTACGGCGCGTGAGCATCAGGCAAGGCTGGTCGAGAGCCATCTGCAACAGCCGGGCCTGCTCGGCCGTCGGCAAGATCGCATCGACCACATGCTCGATCTGGTCGTACTGCACATTGCGCACCAGATAGACCGAGGGTTGCACGGCAGAGAAATCCTGGTCCATGAAGTCGGGGACCAGACGGGGGTTCACATAGCGGTCTTCGATCTGAACCGGCAGCTCGTTTTCGAAGTGCACGCCATGCAGATGAAAGACCGAGGCGCCGACCGCCAGGTCCAGCGCCGCGGCGACCTCGGGCGAGGCGGACTCGCGGCGCATATCGAGCAGCTCGAAGCGATGGTCATGCCCGCGCTGGGTGATCTCTTCACCGATATTGGCGATGCGCAGCAGGGTCGATTGCGGCTTTTCCTCGGCCACGAAAGAGCCGACCCCCGCCACACGCACAATCACGCCCTGCTCTGCCAGTTCGCGCAGCGCACGGTTCACCGTCATGCGCGCCACGCCGAACTCGTTCACCAGCTCCTGCTCGGAAGGTACGCGCGCACCGGCCGCCAGAGAACCGTCGCCGATCTTGCGCAGCACATGGTCCTTGACCTGCTGATACAGCGCGAGCGGCATCTGGGCTGCAGGAGCTGTCTTGCGCTGGGCAGGGTCTCGGACATTCATGATGCAGGCCTCAGTGAGCAGCCGCAGCCAGTGACTCGGCGCGAATCTCTTCCGTCAACCGTGCCTTGAGCTCCATGAACTCGGGCGAGGTCTTGACGGTGTAATGCCGCGGGTGCGGCAGATGGACCGGAATGTCTGCCTTGATGCGGCCCGGACGCGCGCTGAACACGGCCACGCGATTGGCCATGAAGATGGCTTCATCGATATCGTGGGTCACGAACATCACCGTCTTACGCTCGGCCTCCCAGATGCCCAGCAGCAATTCCTGCATCAGAACCCGGGTCTGGTTGTCCAGCGCACCGAAGGGCTCGTCCATGAGCAGGATCTTGGGGTCGTTGGCCAGCGCACGCGCGATCGCCGTGCGTTGCTGCATGCCTCCAGACAGCTGCTTGGGGTAGTGATTCTCGAACCCGCGCAAACCCACCTTGGCAATGAAATAGTCGCTGCGCTCTTTCTGGATGGCTTCGCTCGCGCCTTTCTCGCGCAGGCCGAAGCGGATGTTCTGCGCCACGGTCAGCCAGGGGAACAAGGTGTAGCTTTGAAACACCATGCCGCGGTCAGCGCCGGGCTCCTGCACCAGTTTCCCATCCAGCAGCACCTGCCCTGTCGTCGGAAAATCCAGGCCCGCAACAATGCGCAGCATTGTCGATTTGCCGCAGCCGGAGGGCCCGAGAATGGTCACGAAATCGTTCTCGCGGACCTCGAAATCCACTGGCAAAAGAGCCTGGGTGCTGACGCCTTTGTGGCTGGTGAAGGTGCGCGAAACGCCTTGAATGGACAGCTGGTTCATCACAGGGAACTCCATTCGAACATGCGACGGTTGACGGTTTTGAAGATGAAATCCGACACCAGACCGATGAGCCCGATGATGATGATGCCGAAGATGATCTGTCCGGTGTTGAGCAGCGCCTGGCTGTCGGTGATCATGTGCCCGATGCCCGAGGACGAGCCGATCAGCTCGGCAACGATCACATAGGTCCAGGCCCAGCCCAGCACCAGGCGCAGGGTTTCCGCGATGCCCGGTGCGGCACCGGGAATCAGCACCCGCTTGACGATGCCGGTATTGCTGGCACCCAGTGTGTAGGCGGCCTCCACCAGGTCCTTGCGCGCACCGCCCACGGTCACGGCCACCATGAGGGTGATCTGGAACACGGAGCCGATGAAGATGACCAGCAGCTTCTGGGCTTCGCCCACGCCGGCCCAGAGAATCAGCAGCGGGATAAAAGCCGAGGCGGGCAGGTAGCGGCAGAACGAGACAAAGGGCTCGCAGAACGCCTCCACAGGCTTCCAGGCCCCCATGGCAATGCCCAGCGGCACGGCTACGACGCTGGCCAGGATGAAGCCCCCCATGACGCGCCATACGGTCATACCGATGTCATGGTGAAAGTCGAACTCCGTGAACAGCAAAATGCCTTCGCGCAGCATCGTCAGCGGGCTGGCGAGAAAGGTCGGCGAGACCAGTCCGCCAAAGGTGACGGCCGACCAGATCAGCAGGAACAGCACGAAGAAGCCCGTGCCCAGCAGCCATTTGGCCTTGGGGCTGACGGGCTCCAAAGGGGCCATATAGCGCCGGCGAGCCGGCCTCAAGGAAGGCGATGCCACCTGAACCGATGCGGGTGATGCAGACTTGATAGAAGGTGATACCGCTTCCATTTGCAACCTCTTTGCGCTTACTTGATGAAGCTGGCGTCGTACATGACGCCGTAGTTCTCAGGAATGCTGCGGATCACGCCAGCTTCCTTGAGGATGGCGGCAGACTCCTTCATGAAAGGCAGCAGATCGCTGGCAAAGAACTTCTGGTTGGCCTCCTTGTCCGACCATTTCAGAAAGGCTGCCGACTTGCCGAACTGCTCGCCGCTTTGCTTGACGGCCGCGCCCATGATTTCGTAGCTCTTTTCCTTGTCGGAATTGATCATGGCGATGGCATCGAAATAGGACTGGGTCAGCGCCTTGGCGGCTGCCGTGTTGGCCTTGAGCCACTTGGGATCGCAGCCCACGGTATCCATCACCATCGGGTAGTCGATGGTGGTGGCCAGAATCTTGCCGGCGCTGGGGTTGGCACGCACCGTGGACAGATAGGGCTCATAGGTCATGGCCGCATCGTTCTGACCGGAGACAAAGGCCTGTGCCGCAGGCTGAGGCTCCAGCGACACGGTCTTGATGTCCTTCATGGTCATGCCGTTCTTGTTCAGCATCCAGGCCAGCCCGAAGTAGGGAGCCGTACCCGGCGCGCTGACGGCGACGGTCTTGCCTTTCAGATCGGCAAAGTTCTTGACGTCGTTGCGCACGGCAATGCCGTCCGCGCCATAGGACTTGTCCATCTGGAAGATCTGCACGATCGGCACACCATTGGTGTTCCAGGCCACATGCGTCTCCACGGTGGTGGCGGCGCATTGCACGGCCCCCGAGGCCAGCGCCAGATGCCGGTCCTTCTGGGGAATCATCTTGATTTCGACATTGAGGCCGTTTTTCTTGAAGATCCCGGCCTTGTCCGCGAGCGTCAGCGGCGCGAAGCCTGTCCATCCCGACATGCCCAGGACGATCTTGGTCTCCTGAGCCGCTGCATGTTGTGCAGCAGACACTAGAACGGTTGCGGCTAATGCCAGTTGCCAGATTGGAACGCGACGTGTCGATTTCATGGGACTCTCCTCGGTCGATGCCAGAGCAGTTCGGTTGTTGATGCGGACTTCAAGCCTTGCACGACAGTGCAGACAGCGAAGTTTGCGATTGCTGATTGAACATGTATATACAGGCTTACCCGAGCGCCATAGTTGCCGCATTTCCCAGCTGTATAGACATGAGTCAACAATCCACAAGAGCAAGCTATGTGCCAACTCGCTCGCCCACAGACCACCACCGCCGGCTCCTGGGGTCGCGCACCAAAACAGTACCCGCGTTGCGCTAGTCGGGTGCAATCACGCTTTTTGCCACGGTCAGAAATGGTGCAATCAGCGCCGAGGCATTGCTCCTGGGCACCGACAGCACCACGGCCTGCTTGGCGACGCGGCCCTTGATTCTTTTGCAGACCAGCCGCTTGCCGTCGTGGGTTCGGTCGACCACCGGCCGCGTGGTCAGAACGCTGACGCCATGCCCGTTGGCGACCATGGAACGCACCAGTTCTATCGACGCCAGTTCATAGTTCACCGTGGGAACCACGCCCGCCTCCCGAAACAGCGAGAGAAAGTACTCTCGGCTCTGAGGCAGGTTGATCAGCAGCAACGGCGACTGGGCCAGCTCCGCCAGGCTCACGCTGGGCGCCGCAGACAGGGCGTGCCTGGCAGGCAGCAAGGCATAGGGCGGCAACGCGGCAACCGGGTGCATGGTCAGCAAAGGGCGAGCCAGGCCCAGGTCATATTGCAGTGCGGCATGGATCTCCCCTCGCTCCACTTGCCGCGTCAGGGAGGCGATGTCCCCTTCGATCAGCTCGATGTCGATGGACGGGTGGCGCTTTTGCATCTGGGTGAGCAGTTGCGGAATCCACAGCGCGCCCAGCGTGCTCAGAAAGCCCAGCCTCAGCGTGCCGGAAACCGCCTGCTTGCGTGGCTCCTGAAGCAGTTGCGCAGCCTCCAGAAGACTCAGGGCCTCCCGGCTTCTGGCCAGTCCTGCCGCGGTCAGGTCCAGCCCGACGGCATGTTTGCGCACAAAAAGCTTCTCGCCCCATTGGGCCTCCAGGTCGGCAATCGCCTTGGAGATGGAGGGCTGTGAAACATTGATGGCCAGCGCCGCCTTGGCCGTGCTGCCGTGGCGTGCCGCGGCGACAAAATATTCGAGCTGGCGCAGATTTATCTGAATCAATTTTTTGAATCCAGTGAATGGGAAATGAATATTTTCCATTGATTCATGTTTTGGGCAGCATGCAGGCATCGTTTCAGATCAACAGCAGGACTCCCATGCTTGCATCAACCGAAAAAACTGCCGCCCGTCCGCTGGACGGCATCCGCATCCTGGACTTCACCCGGGTTCTGGCGGGCCCCATGTCCACGGCCTTGCTGGCCGATCTGGGCGCGGAAGTCGTGAAGGTGGAGCCGCCCCAGGGCGACGACTACCGCGCCATCGGCCCCATGAAGAACGGGCAAAGCGCCTTGTTCACGGTCATGAATCGCAACAAGCAAAGCCTGGTGCTGGACCTCAAGCATGCGGATGCGGTCGCCGTGGTGCATGAACTGGCCCGGCAGGTCGATGTGGTGGTCGAGAACTTCAGGCCGGGCGTGGCCGAGCGCCTTGGCATCGGCCCCGAAACGCTGCGCGCCCTCAATCCCCGGCTGGTGTATGTCAGCGTCTCCGGCTTCGGCCAGACCGGCCCGCTGGCCCACCGCCCGGCCTACGACATCATTGTTCAGGCCATGAGCGGCCTGATGGAGGCCACGGGCGAGCCTCAAGGCGCGCCCACCCTGGTCGGCGAGGCGGTCAGCGATGTGGTTGCCGGCCTGTTTGCCTCCTGGGCGACACTGGCGGCCCTGTTGCAGGCGCAGAGAACCGGAGTCGGCCAGCATGTCGATGTCGCCATGTTCGACACCACGCTGAGCTTTCTGGCGACATCGATGTCGCGCTATCTGTTCACCGGCCAGCCTGCCCGGCGTGTGGGCAACCGGCATCCGCTCTCGGCGCCGTTTGGCGTCTACAGGGCACGTGACGGCCATTACGCTCTGGCCGTGCTCAACAAGAAGCTGTTCGACGCCACCGCTGCCGCGATGGACCAGCCCGAGCTGGCCAGCGATCCGCGTTTTGCCAGCGATGAAACCCGCTCGACCAACGAGCCCGCATTGCGCGCCGCGCTGGAGGGCTGGAGCACGCAGCACGACGTGGCCGATGTGGTCGCGCGGCTCGAAGCCGCAGGCGTTCCCGCAGCCCCCATCTGGAACATAGAGCAGGCCCTGAACTCCGAGCAGATCCGCTCGCGTGGCCTGCTCTGCGAGGTCGATGACGAACGCCTTCCGGGCCTTCAGCTGCCGACACAGCCCGTGCATTTCAACGGCGCTCTGCCCAATCGTGCGCAACGCGCACCGGCACTGGGCGAACACACGGAGCTGCTGCTGCAAAGCTGGCTGGGCCGCAGCACGGATGCCATTGCCGCCTTGCGCGAAGCAGGCGCTTTGGGTTGATTTTGATAGCAAGAAAACAAGGAGAGACCGCCATGTCATTGATTCGTCTGGGCGCGACCGAAGAAGATCAGGCCGTTGCCGATGCCGTTGCACGCTTTGCCGAGGAAACCCTGGCCCCCGTGGCCCAGGCCATGGACGAGGAAGCCTTTTCCGCCACGCGCCATGTGCCCGGCCTGTCCGCGCTGGGCGTGATGGGCATGAATCTGCCGGAACGCTTTGGCGGACCGGGCGTCACCCCCACCGCCATGCTGATGTCGCTGGTCGCCATCTCGCGCGCCTGCGCCGCGACCTCGTCCATGGTCGGTGCTCACTACCTGGGCACGGATGCCGTTCTCATTGGCGGCGATGACAGCCAGCGTGAGCAATGGCTGCCGCGCTGCGCCAGCGGGGAATGGCTGGCGGCCTTCGCGCTGACCGAGCCGCGCGGCGGCTCCCACCCTGCAGACATGCGTACCCGGGCCGTGCGCGACGGCGACGACTATCTGATCACGGGCGTCAAGCACTTCATCTCGAATGCGGCGGAGGCCCGCTTCATGGTGGTGTTCGCCAAGACCGATGCGGAGGCTGCGGCACGCGGGGTCAGCGCCTTCATCGTGCCGCGCGATCTGCCCGGCATACAGATTTCGTCGCCCGAGAAGCTCATGGGCATTCGCGGCGGCCATGCTTTTGAAGTTTCGCTGGACAGCGTGCGCGTTCCTGCGGCCAACCGCCTCGGTGCCGAGGGCACCGGCTTCAAGACCGCCATGAAAGTGCTGGACAACAGCCGCCTGGACGTGGCTGCGACCTCTCTGGGCATTGCCGAGGCCGCACTCAAGGCGGCGGCCGACTGGGCCAACCAGCGTCTGGTGGGCGGCGAACCGATAGCCAACAAGCAGGGCATACAGTTCAAGCTCGCCGACATGAAGCTGCGCCTGGAAGCCGCCTGGGCGCTGACCATGCAGGCCCTGGCACTGCGCCAGCAGGGCCAGCCCTTCACCCAACAGTCGGCCATGGCCAAGCTGTTCGCCTCGGAGATGGCGGGCTTCGTAACCGACGAGGCGCTGCAGATCCATGGCGGCTACGGCTATACCCGGGAAATGCCCCTGGAGCGCTATGTGCGCGATGCCCGCATCCTGCGCATCTACGAAGGATCTTCCGAGATTCAGCGCACCATCATTGCACGCTCCGTATTGAACGCTTAGAAGGCGCAGCGGCACCCGGCCGGATTTGCTGGTGTAATCCACTCCATGGACAAACACTCTTCCATGTCGCTGCACGGGAAAATTCTCACCGAGATTGAACAGAACATTCTCAGTGGCCGCTGGCCGCCCGGCTATCGCATCCCGTCGGAGATGGAGCTGACCGTCCATTACCAATGCTCGCGCATGACGGTGAGCAAGGTGCTCAACAAGCTGGCAGAAGCCGGTCTGCTGGTGCGCAAGCGCAAGGCGGGAAGCTTTGTGACGCGCCCGCAAACCAGCTCTGCCGTGCTGGAGATTCCCGATCTGCGCCAGGTGGTGCTGGGCATGGGCCAGGAGTATTCGAGCAGGCTGCTCGGCCGCACGCAGCGGCGCAGCACGCGCGAGGACATGGAGGCCATGCGCATGGCCCGGCCGGCCTCCATCGTCCATGTGCTGTGCCTGCACATGGCGGGATCGCGTCCGTTCTGCATCGAAGACCGCCTGATCAATCTCGAATCCGTGCCGGACGCCGAGCACGAGCCTTTCACCGAGCACAGTCCCAGCTCCTGGATGGTCAACCATGTGCCCTGGAGCTCGGCCGAACACCGCATTCGTGCCGAGGCGGCCAGCGAGGAAACCGCCGGCTTGCTGGAGATCAAGCCCGGCTTTCCCTGTCTCGTGATCGACCGCCGTACCTGGACCGGGCAGTTGCCCATCACCTTTGTGCGCCTGACCTATCCCGCCGATCTCTACGAGCTGGATGCGCATTTTTCACCCTCCACCATAGGGCAGGCTGGCTGATTGCGCATAACCCGGCCCGGGCAGCGCGCCGGGTCGCGGCGCACAATAGGGCCAGTTCTGATGCTTGCAACAGAGGCCAAATCGGCCTCTTCCCCATATCCAGCAAGCGCTACAAGCTATCGATTCAAGAGTACCCGGTGTCTTCCGCGCAATCCATTCTGCAAGCCGTTTTTGGCTACGAGCAATTCCGTGGCCCCCAGCAGGCCATCGTCTCGCATGTCATCAACGGCGGCGATGCGCTGGTGCTCATGCCCACGGGCGGCGGCAAATCGCTGTGCTACCAGGTTCCGGCCATTGCGCGCCAGCAGCTCGGCCATGGCGTGACGATCGTGGTCTCGCCGCTGATCGCGCTCATGCACGACCAGGTCGGGGCGCTGCATGAGGCCGGCATCAGCGCCGCCTATCTGAACTCCACCCTGAGCTACGACGAGACGCAGGAGGTGGAGCTGCGCCTGCAAAGCGGCGACATCACCCTGCTCTATGCCGCTCCCGAGCGGCTGAACACGCCACGTTTTCTGGGTCTGCTCGACGATCTGCATGCCCAGGGCAAGCTGTCGCTGTTCGCCATCGACGAAGCGCATTGCGTGAGCCAGTGGGGGCACGACTTCCGCCCCGAATACCGCGCGCTGAGCGTGCTGCACCAGCGCTATGCCGATGTGCCGCGCATCGCGCTGACGGCCACGGCCGATGCGTTGACGCGCGCCGACATCATCGAGCGCCTGCAGCTGGAAGCGGCCCAGCATTTCATCAGCAGTTTCGACCGCCCGAACATCCGCTACAAGATCGCCGAGAAAAAGGACGTCAGCAACCAGCTGCTGCGCTTTATCGAACGCGAGCACGAGGGCGAGGCCGGCGTGGTCTATTGCCAGTCGCGCAAGCGTGTCGAGGAGCTGGCCCAGACCCTGGTGCAGAACGGCATCAATGCCCTGCCTTATCACGCCGGCCTGCCCCAGGAAATGCGCCAGAATCATCAGGACCGTTTTCTGCGCGAAGAAGGCGTGGTGATGTGCGCCACGATTGCCTTCGGCATGGGCATCAACAAGCCCGATGTGCGCTTTGTGGCCCATGTGGACATGCCCAAGAACATCGAGGGCTACTACCAGGAAACCGGCCGTGCGGGCCGCGACGGCCTGCCCGCCGATGCCTGGATGGCCTACGGTCTCAGCGACGTGGTCAACCAGCGCCGCATGATCGACGAAAGCCCGGCCGAGGAACAGTTCAAGCAGGTGATGCGCGGCAAGCTCGATGCCCTGCTCGGTCTGGCCGAGGCCACGGACTGCCGACGCGTACGCCTGCTGGCCTATTTTGGCGAGCAGTATGGACAGGAGCCGAGCCTTGATGGCAAGCCACTGCAGGCCGTTGCCCGCACCCATTGCGGCAACTGCGACAACTGCCTGGAACCGCCGGCGCTATGGGATGGCACGGATGCGGCACGCAAGCTGCTGTCCACCATCTTCCGCGTGCACGAGGCCAGCGGCCTGACCTATGGTGCGGGCCACATCATGGACGTGCTGCGCGGCAAGGAGACGGACAAGGTCACGCAGTACGGGCATGACAAGGTATCCACCTTCGGCATCGGCAAGGAGTATTCGGAGCCACAGCTGCGCGCCGTGATGCGCCAGTTGCTGGCCACGGGGGCCCTGGGCCTGCACAAGGTGGTGAGCGAGAATAGCGGCCATGTGTTTGACACCTTGTGCCTGGCCGCGGGCTCGCGTGCCGTGCTCAAGGGCGAAGTACAGGTGCAGCTGCGCGAGGCCGTGGCCGCATCGCGCAGCAAGAAGCAGGGCAAGAAATCGGCCGCCAATGCAGCTGCGGTCAATCTGGGTCCCGACGCACAGGTTCGCTTCATCAATCTCAAGGCCTGGCGCGCCGAAGTGGCCAAGTCGCACAATCTGCCGGCCTATGTGATCTTCCACGACGCCACGCTGGCATCGATTGCCGAACTCAATCCCCAGAGCCTGCAGGAGCTGCAGGGCGTCAGCGGCATGGGCACCAAGAAGCTCGATGCCTATGGTGCCGAGGTGCTGCGCGTGGTGGCACTGGGCTGATCGGCCCGGATTCGGCAGCGGTCTGGACGCCGCCTCAAGGACCTGCAGCAAGCCGCGCCCCGGACCTTGAACAGGGTCGGACAAGCGGCTGCTGGCAGTTGCGCGCGCCCGGACATCTGCCGCCGCCATTTGCGGCGCTGGAAATCGCCCGACGCAGAGCTCTCCACAATTCCCACACAAATGCTCGACAGCCCGGAAATATTGCAAACGCACACTGCTGCCGCATACCGTTGACCGAATCCATTTTTGCGGAGCGCTTTCTGCTGTGATCAATACTGCCCAATTGCTGGCTGACGAAGCCAAATACTGCTCGTTTGGCGACACCGTCCACTACGTCAATCCTCCCAAGATCTTCACGGGCTGCGAAGGCAGCTATATGTACGACGATGCCGGCACGTCCTACCTCGATCTGCAGATGTGGTATTCGGCCGTCAACTTCGGCTACAAGAACAAGCGTCTTGAAGCCAAGATGATCGAGCAGCTGCAGGAGCTGCCCCAGGTGGCCAGCCAGTATCTGCACCCCACCAAGATCGAACTGGCCAAGTTCATTGCCGAAGACGCCAAGGGCAAATGGGGCCACGACGGCCGCGTGCACTTCAACGTGGGCGGCGCGCAAGCCATCGAGGACTCGCTGAAGGTCGTGCGTAACGCCAGCGGCGGCAAGAGCCTGATGTTCGCGTTCGAAGGCGGCTATCACGGCCGTACGCTGGGCGCTTCCTCGATCACCTCCAGCTACCGCTATCGCCGCCGTTTCGGCCATTTCAGCGACCGCGCACAGTTCATCCCCTTCCCCTACCCCTTCCGCCGCCCCAAGGGCATGACGGCAGAGGAGTACGCGGAATCCATCGTGGCCGACTTCCGTCGCAAGTTCGAAAACGAATACCACGCGGTCTGGGACCCCAAGACCAACCAGTGCGAATACGCAGCCTTCTACATCGAGCCCATTCAGGGCACCGGTGGCTACGTGATTCCGCCTGCCAACTTCTTTACCGGCCTGAAGAAGGTACTGGACGACCACGGCGTACTGCTGGTGGTCGATGAAATCCAGATGGGCTTCTGGCGTACCGGCAAGCTGTGGTCGGTGGAAAACTTCGGCATCCAGCCCGATGTGCTGGTGTTTGCCAAGGCCCTGACCAATGGTCTGAATGCGCTGTCCGGCCTGTGGGCTCGCGAAGAGCTGATCAACCCCACGGTGTTCCCGCCCGGCTCCACCCATTCCACCTTTGCCTCCAACCCGCTGGGTACGGCCCTGGGCCTGGAAGTCATGAAGATGACCCACGAGATGGACTTCGGTCGTCAGGTGCGCGAATCGGGTGCCTACTTCCTCGAAGGCCTCAAGGAGCTGCAAAAGCGCCACAAGGAAATCGGCGATGTGGACGGCCTGGGCCTGGCGCTGCGTGCCGAAATCTGCACCGAGGACGGCTTCACGCCCAACAAGGCGCTGCTGGACAAGATGGTGGACATCGGCCTCGAAGGCGGCCTGGAATACCAGGGCCAGAAACGCGGCCTGGTGCTGGACGTGGGCGGCTACTACAAGAACGTGATCACCTTCGCGCCTTCGCTGATGATTTCGCGCAGCGAGATCGACGAAGCCATGGTGCTGCTGGATCAGTTGCTGACCAAGGCTAAAAAGGCGTAACCCCCTGAGCGGCTTTGCCTAG
The DNA here is from genome assembly GCF_053615495.1 of Comamonas sp. HJ-2. Lineage (NCBI taxonomy): Bacteria > Pseudomonadati > Pseudomonadota > Betaproteobacteria > Burkholderiales > Comamonadaceae > Comamonas > Comamonas sp. HJ-2. Next base: position 109,806 of record NZ_JBSIFD010000004.1, read on the forward strand.
GCGGCCCCGCCGCTTCCCCCTCTGTCTTCGGGAGGGGGAAGACAGCCTCGCTGTGCGGCGGCGGGGGCCGCCCAGGTCTTGCTCACTGTCTCTTGCTTGGGTTGTGCCAGTTTTCTGCGCTGCAGACACACTCAGGCGCCATCAAAACCGACTACAAAAAGGCGAAATGGCGACGGAAAATTTCCGCAACCAGCTCGAACCCAGTGGCTTGCTGCAGCAGTTCTCCAACCATCCTCCAGAAGGCTTTGCCTTGCTGAAGGAATGGCCGGCGCCAGCATTCACCGCCCCCTTCGATTTGCTGACCACCGCAGAAGACGCGCTCAAGGCGCGTCTTCTGTCGTTGCCGGGCGGGCGCTGGCTGAGCTCCAGGCTCAGGCTGAAGACGGACTTCATCGGCAGCACGGTCAGCGAGTATGCGCCCCTGCCCCAGGGCGTGGATGCGGCCACGCTGGCGCGGCAACTGCGCGCCGTGGCGGGCCGGACCATGCTCACCATCGTCAAGGATCTGCCGCAAGAATCGCCCCTGCTGAGCGCCAGCGACAATGACTTTGCCAAGGCCTTGTCCCAGGCACTGGCCGAGCAAGGCTTTGTGGCGCTCGAAGGCCAGGCACTGGCCTATGTACCTCTTGGCTTTGCCAGCACGGACGAGTATCTGGCCGGCCTGTCCAAGAACCGCCGCAGCAGCCTCAGGCGCAAACTCAAGAGCCGCGCCGGGCTTGACATCCGCCGCCTGCCGACCGGCGCCGCCTTTGCCGACGAGAACCGGATCGACGCCTACTACGCCTTGTTCGAAGCGGTGTATGAGCAAAGCGAGATCCATTTCGACAAACTCTCTCGCTCCTTCCTGGCCGGCCTGCTGCGCGATGAGGACAACGGCGGCATCGTGTTCGAGTATCGGGATCGGCAAAGCGATGCTCTGCTGGGCTGGAATCTGTGCTTCGAGCATGACGGCAGGTTGATCGACAAATACATAGGTCTGTGCTACCCCGCAGCGCGCGAAGCGAATCTCTATTTCGTGAGCTGGATGGTCAATCTCGAATACGCACTGGAGCGGGGCCTGTCCCACTATGTGGCGGGCTGGACCGACCCGGAAGTCAAGGCCCAGCTCGGCGCCAGCTTCACCATGACGCAGCATCTGGTCTTCATCCGCAATCCCGTGCTGCGCGCCTTGGGGCGACGCTTCTCCGGTCTGTTTGAAAGCGATCGCCAGTGGAGTGACAAGCCATGATGCAACAAACACCTGTGGTGCTGGATGTCGATGGATCGGTAGGCCCGCTGCTCCAGGAGAAGCGGCTTGCGCTCGCCCAGTGGCAGGAGCTGGTGCGCTTTGGCTGCGGCCTGCGCAGCTTCAGGCGCTTCAGCCTGGCCATGCAGGAGCAGCTGCCCGCGCAGCACGGTACCGTGCTCATGGGCAGCGGCGACTTTCACCATCTGAGCTGGCCGCTGATCGAGCGCTGCATCGCCCAGAAGGGCTTCAGCGCCAAGCATCCGCTGCGCGTGGTGGTGCTGGACAACCACCCGGACAATATGCGCTTTCCCTGGGGTGTGCACTGCGGCTCCTGGGTGCGACGCGTGGCCATGCACCCGGCCGTGTCGCAGGTCCATGTGGCAGGCATCACCTCGCAGGACATAGGCTCGGGCCACGCCTGGGAAAACTATCTGCGGCCGCTGCGCGCCGGCAAGCTCACCTACTGGAGCTGCGGCGTGGACACCGGGTGGGCCCGGCGTCTGGGCGCGGGCAAGGCGTTTCGCAGCTTTGCCAATATCTCGGAGCTGGTACAGGCGCTGTCCAGCCATCTACATGACTGGCCGCAGGACACCTATCTGAGCATAGACAAGGATGTGTTCGCCGCCGAAGTCGTGCGCACCAACTGGGACCAGGGCCGGATGCTGGAAGAGCAGGCCGTGCAGCTGATCGATGCGCTGCGCGGACAGATCACGGGCAGTGATATCACGGGTGACGTATCGTCATGGCACTATGGCACCTGGTGGAAACGACTGATGAGCGCGAGCGACGGCCAGGACACACAGATTGACGCCGCTACGCTGGCCGGCTGGCAGGCCGGGCAGCATGCATTGAACCAGCGGCTGATACAGCACATAGCGCTCAGCAGCACGAGTTAGAGCGATTCCACCGACCACTTTTCAACACTTCGCTTCAAGGAGCTGACATGCTGGACCGGTTGACCGAAAAATTGCTGCAACAGGTATTTGCACCTCTGGTCAAAACGGGACGGCTCGAAGTCACCACCCCTTCAGGCAAGGCGCTGATCTTCGGCGACGGCGGCCAACCCCAGGCGCGTCTGCGTTTTGCCGACAGACGCGCCGTCATTGCACTGCTGCGCGATCCCGACCTCAACTTTGGCGAGCTGTTCATGCAGCAGCGCCTGCTGGTCGAGCAAGGCACGGTCTATGACGTGCTGGAACTGGTGCTGCGCGGCGCCAGGCATGTGCCCGTCAGCGCCACGGTACGCTTGCTCGATGCCTGGCGCATGAAGCTGCGGCCCTTGCTGCAGAACAATCTGCGCGGCAAGTCGCGTGCCAACGTGGCGCATCACTACGATCTGGACGACCGGCTCTATCAGCTGTTTCTCGACAGCGAGCGCCAGTACTCCTGCGCCTATTTCGAGCAGGGCAACGAAGACCTGGAAACGGCACAGCTGGCCAAGAAGCGCCATATCGCCGCCAAGCTGCTGATCGAGCCGGGCCAGCGCGTGCTCGACATAGGCTGCGGCTGGGGCGGTCTCTCGCGCTATCTGGCCGAGGTGGGCGGTGCCGGCCATGTCACAGGCATCACGCTGTCCACGGAGCAGCTGGCCGGCGCGCAGTCCAGGGCCTCGCAATCCATCCATGGCGAGCGGCTGGAGTACCGGCTGGAAGACTACCGCGACACACAGGGGCCGTTCGAGCGCATCGTCTCTGTCGGCATGTTCGAGCATGTGGGCACGAGATTCCATGACGCCTTCTTCCGCAAATGCCATGAGCTGCTCAGCGAGGACGGCGTGATGCTGCTGCACTTCATCGGCAACAGCGATGTGCCCGACTTCAACAATCCCTGGATAGAGCGCTACATCTTTCCCGGCGGCCATATCCCGTCGATGTCGGAGTTCACGCCGGCCATAGAGCGCGCAGGGCTGGTGATCTGCGATATCGAGGTGCTGCGCCTGCACTATGCCCAGACCCTGCGCCTGTGGCGCGAGCGCTTCATGGCACGCCGTGCCGAAGCCGCCGCCCTGTATGACGAGCGCTTCTGCCGCATGTGGGAGTTCTATCTGTCCATGTCGGAGACCGCGTTCCGCTATCAGGACATCGCCATCTTCCAGGTTCAGCTGGCGCGCAGGCAGGATGCCGTACCGCTCACGCGCAGCTATATCGCCGAGCGCGAGACAGCACTGAAAGCCAGGGAGTCCGGACAGAAATGCAGAGTCTCCGCCATGACAGATCCCACTGAAGCAAGGGAAAATATCGCTTGATTCCAACGATCTTGTCAGAAGAAAAGCTCATGAAAACCCGGGAATCTTCCAGCGCTCAACGGAAAAATCCTTGCGCACCAGCTTTTCATTGAGCAGGAAGCGTTTGGCCTCGGAGATCAAATGCAAGCCTTGCTCCGGATAGGCCTGAGCGGGCAGATTACTCAATGCCACAGAGGCTTTGACCGCAGGCACCGGGAAACCGCTGGCCTCGGCATGAAACGCCAGATACGCTGCGCTGTCGCTACGAATCTCCCCCAGGGCAATGCTGCGTGCGCGACCCCAGGTAGCAGGAAATTGCGGCAACCTCGCAAGCAGTTTGGGAGAAATCACAATGACCGATGTGCCCAGCAGCGTCGGATACTGCGCAGCCTCTGCCAGAACCGGAAAGCCTTGCTGCGCCAGCAACGGCCCCATATTGATAGGTGCGGCAAACGCAGCCACATCCCCACGCTCCAGCGCCGGTGCGCCGTCGCGCGGCAGCATATGCACCACCTTGACCCTGCCGCTCAAACCATGCTGCCTGAGCAGGCCCAGCACAAAGCGGTGCATGTATGAGCCCAGAGCCACGCCAACGACTTTGCCCTTGAGCTCCTCCACCGTCTTGATGCCAGCCTTGGGCGTCAGCAGCCAGGTGTTCATGCCCACGCAATCAAAACCCAGCAACTTACCTTGAAAGCCTTGCGCATGAGCGACCACTGCGGGTGTGTCGCCATAGATGCCGATATCCAGATGGTCGGCAATGAATGCTTCGTTCAAGTCCGGTCCATTGGGAAACACACGGGTCACGACCTGGGAGAAGCCCAACGTGCTCAGTTCTCGCTGCAAGATGCCCTGCTGCAGCGCCCAGCCCGTGGCATAAGCAGGCTTCTTTCCAGGACCGATATAGCCGATACGCAAGGTCTGCGCCGCGCTTTGAGACTGCGCTTCACCCAGCATGGGAATGCTTGCCGCCAAAGCGCCAAGCAGCCATTGACGACGATTGAAAGCGGCACAAGAGCCTGCTTCCGACAAACGGATTTCATGTTCTGACATGGATGACAAAATTTCTAATGCGCACGCGCCAGCAGCTCGTAGCTGGCATCCAGTGCCGCGGTAGATTGGCGACCTTTGCCCCAACCAACGGAGGCGCGATAGCTGCCCAGCAAAGCTTGCGTGGCAGGCGAAAGCTCGTCCACATGGGCAGCAGCATCTGCCACCGGGGCAACATACAAGGCGTCCTCAGGGCAATACAGCTCGCACATAAAGCAAGTCTGGCAATCGCTTTGCCGGACAATGCGCGGAGCCTGCCCTTTGACCATGTCGAACACATTGGTAGGACAGGCATGGACGCAGATATTGCAGCCGGTGCAACGCTCTGAGCTGATGATTTCGATCATGCGAGCACTCCTTCGGAAGACGGCAATTCTTTGACCCGCTGACGACGCACCCAGACTTCATCAAGGCCGCCAGAAATCAATCGATGTCTCTGGCCTGGGTCCAGTTCTTGATGATCGCGACGGCGATGCATGCCCCGGGTTTCGGTACGCTGCAAGGCACTCCGGTACATCCATCGCGAGGTAGCCAGCATGGCTGTTGCCTCCCTCAGGCGCAGGCGCTCTTCGATGGACTGGAACTGCACACCAGTACGCAGGCGCAGCCACAAGGCATCAAGGTTCTGCAGAGACTGCTGCAACTCATCGGATTGGCGATTCCAGTTGCGCTCGTACGGGAAGACTTCGGCCTGTACCGCTTGAATCAGCTGACTGCTGTCCAGCCGAGCTTGACCCTGCTCCTCAAGACCTGGACTGCCTGCGCGGTAAAGCTGCCGTTTTTTCATCGGGTTATGCAAGGCAAAGCGCGCAGCGCCGGCACCAGCCCAGAATCCCGAAGAGAGCGCCCAGGCTGCGTTATGACTGCCGCCCCCGGTAAAGCCACCACAGATCAGCTCGCGCGTTGCTGCATCGCCTGCAGCGTACAGCCCGGCCACGGAGGTTGCACAGTCGGCATCCACCACATTCAGACCGCCAGTGCCACGCACCGTTCCTTCCAGCCGCAAGCTGACCGGGAACATTTCATGAAAAGGGTTGATGCCTTTGCGGTCAAACGAGACAAAGAAGTTGGGCTGTGCCGTGCGCATCCATGCCTGAATGCTCGCATCGGCTTTATCCAAGCGCGCAAAAACAGGCTGTGTTTGCAACGTCTGCGCAATGATGCTGCGCCCGCGCGAAGACCCTGCACCATCGATCAGCGAGCCGTCTGCATAGTAAAAACTGGCCCAGTTGTAGAACAGTGACTTGGTGACCGAAGAGAACGCCGGCCCCAGCCCATAGGCATTGGAGAATTCCATGCCCGAGAGCTGTGCCCCCACCTCGGCGGCCATCAGGTATCCATCACCGGTCAGCACATTGCAGCCCAGCGCGCGGCTAAGGAAAGCGCAGCCACCGGTGGCAATGATGGTTGCACTTGCACGCACAACCCAGGTATCTTCGGCTTGCCTGCGCACACCTGTTGCGCCGCATACCGTGCCAGCGTCATCCACGAGCAATTCCAGCGCCGGGCTATGGTCAAGAATACGTACGCCGGCAGCCTTGACCTGCTTGCGCATCAAACGCATATATTCAGGGCCTTGCAGGGAGTTGCGCCGCAGCTTGCCCTCCACATCGACAGGAAACGGGTAGCCCCATTCAGTCAACAGCTCGATGTTGTTCCAGGTCTGCTCCAGCACCCGATCCATCCATGCCTGCTCGGCCAGCATGCCGCCCATGGTGTAACGACTGGCTTTGGCTTTCTCACGCAAATCCCCGGTATTGTCGACATGCCAAACGCCGCAGCCCGAAGGTGCAGTTGCGCCCGATGTTCCGCAATATCCCTTGTCGACCAGCAGCACGTTCGCCCCCTGGCTGGCTGCGCTGATGGCAGCCCATGCCCCTGCTGGCCCAGCGCCGATAACCAGAACATCCACATCGTGCTGGCAGGCCCCCGCCGCGCTTGACAGCGCTTGCCTTGAGCGTTTTCCTACTCCCATTTTCACCACTCCTTGTGCCTTGATCTGCGGGGCAACAGGCCATGCAGTCCGTTCAAGTTCAGTGTAGAAACGAGCCGGCGAAAACAGAACGAATGGATTTCTATATCGTTATTGCAGACAGATTGCAGGCGTAGGCGTATCAGCGTGCTGCCAGCGTGTCCAGCAAATCCGCAAAGCGCTCGTCATCCAGCCATGGGCTATTGCTGATGGCCAGCAAGCGCTGCGCCCAGTCGCGCGCCTGGCTGACCGCATCGTCACGTGCAGCACCCAGTACATGGTCGTAGCGGCCATAGTCGGGCAGCACATGGACAAAGGGCAGAGACAGACCACAGCCACCGCCCCAATGCGCGCGCAGCACGGCATCCCTGGCCTGCTGGCTCGGCATGCGCAGCAGGATCACCGGCCACACGCCCTGCGCCCGGGGCACGGCATCCTGCACCACGTCCAGCCCGCAAGCCTGCAACTGAGCGATGCGCAGGCGAGCCTGTCCGGATGCTTGCTGCTGAAACGCCTCCAGCCGCCGCAATGCCCTGGCCCCCACGCTCTGGCGCCAGCGCCCCAGACTGTGCTGGGGAATGAGATCGTCGAAGTCATCGCCTGCGGCCTCTACCCAGTCACCCCGCGACAATGATTTCTCCAGCGGCCTGCCATAGGCCATGCGCAGACCCGAGGGCCGGTAGAGCATGGCGTAGCCCAGCAGCTCGATGCTGCGGCGCAGCTCCCACCACAGGCTGAACCGGGTGGCGGCGCCGGCTGCGCTCAGCGCAGCACGCATGGAAGGCTCGCGCGCCATCAGCACGCCACCTTCAAAGGTGCTCAACCCCTTGCCGACGGCCAGGCTGAAAAAGCCGATATCGCCTTTGAGGCCCACCGAAGCTCCGCCGCTGCGCGCTCCCAGCGCCTGGGCGGCATCCTCGATCACATAGGCGCCCACGGCGCGCGCGCATTGCAGGGCGGCGTCCACATCGGCCACACGCCCGCACAGATGCGTGGGCAGCACGGCCAGCGTCCGGTCGCTGCACAGGCGCTGCAGGCAGACCGGGTCCATGTCCAGCGTATCGGCGCGCAAATCGCACAGGCGCAGTTGCAGCCCGCACTGCGCAATCGCCAGCGCCACCAGCGGACAGGTATAGGCCGGTGCAACGATCTCGCTGCGCCCAGGACTGAGGGCCTGCAGGCTGCGCAGCGCCACCATCAGGGCCGAGGTCCCCGAGCATTCGAGTTGCACGGCCTCCACGCCCAGCCAGGCAGCCAGCTGTCCTGCCAGGCTGCCCGCACCCGAAGGCCAGAGGTCGCCGAGCTGCAGTGGCAGGCCGGCCGTTGGCGGCACCGTGGGCTGGCGCATGTCAGGCGGCCTGCTCGGCCTCTGGCTTCTCGCTCACCGCCAGGCACATGATGCCGGCCACGATGAACAGACAGCCAATGATCTGCGGCCAGCCAATGGGCTCGTTGAACAGCCAGTACGAGATCGCCAGCACCGAGATGATCTCCAGATGCGAGGCCGCGAATGCCGGGCCGATGGGAGCGTGCTTGAGCAGGCTCATCCAGGTGAAAAAGGCACCGATGTAGCCAACGAATGCACCGTAGATCCAGGGCTGGCTGAACACGCGCAGCAGCCAGCCGGTGGAGAACTCCAGCGGCAGTGCGGAATCACCGGCCTGCTTGAAGCTGAGCTGCGCCAGCGTGTCAAAGGCCATGAGTACCAGAAAGCCGACAATGTAAAAACGCTTCATAGCCGACGGCCCTCAGTGCAATCCAACGATGGCCACGCCTACGGACACCAGCACGATGCCGGCTACGCGCATGGGCGCGAGCTTTTCGCGAAACAGCACCCGGCCCAGAATCATGATGGCGACGATGTTGATCGAGCCCAGCAGCACCCCGTCCGACAGCGGCACCAGCGACAGAAATGCCAGCCAGACCAGAAACTCCGCCACATAGCAGGCAATGCCCACCCACAGCCAGGGCCTGGCCAGCATGAAGCGCCAGCGCTCCGTGCCATTGCGATGCCCCGGCTCGCTGGCCGCGGCCTTGAAAGCCAGCTGTCCCCCGCTGTCCACCAGCACATTGAGTATCCACAGCGTCACCACCAGGGGCGAGAGATCACTACCCATTCGCACCCCTGGCAGGCGCTGCCGAGCTGGCGATGCGCGCGATGAACTCGTTGAGCTTGGCAATCACGGTGCGGCGCTCGCGGTCGATGGTGATCATGTGATAGCAATTGTCCAGCAGCACCAGGTCGACATGGGCGTTGACCGCGCCGCGCTGGATATCGTGGGCATTGCTGACCGAGGAAATATCGTCTTCCCGGGCGTGAATGACCAGACAGGGCGAGCGCAGCTGCGCCAGTCCGGCCTGCACATTCGCGGACAGGGCGCGCAGCTCGATGACGCTCCACCAGGGATTGCCGGGCAGGCCTGCGGCAGAGCTGTCGCCGCTGTTCATCTGCTCGACCACGCGCGCGCGCAAGGCCTCGTCCTTGATGCCGTAGGGTGGCGCCTCCATGAAGACGCTGTTGCGGCCAATGCCCAGCAGGCGGAATAGCGGCAGCAGGAACGCCAGCTTGGTATAGGCAGGGATGCTCCAGCCGTCATAACGGAAGGTGGTGGACAGCGCGCAGACGCCCGCAACCTTGTCGGGATGGCGCTCGGCCACGGCCAGCGACAGCAGCGCCCCCATGGAAAGACCGCCGACCACCACATGGTCCACATGCAGCGAAAAGCGCTGCAGGCCCGACTCCACACTTGCCAGCCAGTCCGTCCAGCGGGCAGCCACCAAGTCTTCCATGCTGCCGCAATGTCCTGCCAGCTGCACCCCGTAGACCGTGAAGCCCTGCTTGTTCAGACCTTTAGCGAGCAGGCGCATCTCGGCGGGCGTGCCGGTCAGGCCATGGATCAACAGCACGCCCGTGCGGGCATTGCGGCCTTCGCCGGGCATGACGAACTCATGCGGCGTCACGCACAGCTGCTGCAAATCCGGCTGCTGCAGCAGCCCCAATCCATCGGCCGCATTCATGCAATCTGCTCCATGCCGAGCAGGACCTGCTCCAGCAGTTGGGTGGCCTGCGCAAAATGCTCGAAGCGCGCGTGGGCAATCCCCTGGCTCTCGCAATAGTCGATGAGCTTGTACTTGGCCAGCACGAAATCCGCCTTGCCGGAAACGCAGAAGTCCGACGTACTGTCGCCGATATAGAGCACCCGCCCATGAACGGCCTGCTGCTCGGCCAGGCGCTCGCACTTGCAGTTGCCGCTGGCCCGTGTGCAGCGATTGCTGGCCCAGGGCGAATCCAGTCGCCAGCTACGCTCGCCCGTCTGCACCAGATGGTTGGCGATCACTTCCAGATCCCCGAGGCCATGGCGTGCGAGCACATGGCGAATCGCATAGTCAATGCCGTCGCTGACGACCTGCACCTTGATGCCATGCAGCCTGGCCTCGGCCACGAAGCCGGCAAAGTGCTCGTCGATCTCGATGCTGTCCAGATGGTTCTGCAGCTCGACCTCGCTCATGTCCAGCAGGGCCACCTGCCCCTTCATGCATTCGCGCGAGCCGATATCGCCGCGCTCCCAGGCGTCTTCCAGTTCCTCCCAGCCCGGCTTGCCAAAGCGATTGAGCAGGGTATCGGTCACGTCCAGCAGGCTGATGGTGCCGTCGAAATCGCTTTGCACCATCCAGCCGGCCGTAGCGGTACCTGCAGGCGACGGGAAAATCTGAATGCGCTTATTCATGGAAACTGACCCTCACGTTCTGACCGACCTTGACATTGGCGGGCGGCTGGTCAAATGCCAGCACGCATTCCACAACCCTTACCGGGCCGCGCTGCGCGTCGTCCTGCAGCTTGGCCGCTCCATAGACGGGACTGATGCGCAACACGGTCGCAGCAGGAAACTCCTGGCGGGCAGCGCTGCCGTCTGCGTCCACCGTCACCAGGGCCTTCATGCCCTCGCGAATCGCCGTCACAAAGCTTTCGTTGACTTCGGCACGCACGATAAAGGGGCGCTTGGGCAGCAGCACCGCCACCGGACTGCCGCTTTGCAGCATGCTGCCGCCCTGAGCCTGCAGACGCACCACGACTGCGGCCTCGGGCGCACGCAGCTCGTGGCGCTGCAGCAGGGCCCGCAACTGCTCGGCCTTGCGCTTGGCGACCGTGACTTCTGCAGCCGCAATATCCACTTCGGACTGCGCATCACGCAGGGCCTGCACGGCTTCGTCCACGCTCTGCAGGTCCGCTGCCCCCTGTTTGGCAGCGGACTGCCAGCGCGTCAGCGTGGCCTTGAGCGCGGGCAGGCGATTCTGGCGCGTCTTGAGTTTGGTCTGTGCCAGCTGCAGCTCGGACTCCGCCACCGCCAGATCGGCGCGCGCCGCATCGTCGGCTAGACGCAGCACTGGCTGGCCTTTCTGCACGCTCTGGCCTTCCTTGACCAGCAATTGCTGCACCACGCCCGATGCGGCAGACGAGAGATCGAGCAGACCGCCTTCTACATCGATCTTGCCCCGCGCAACGGCTACCTGGCTTTGAGGCTTGATCTGGGCTGCGGCCGGCGTGATCACGGAGGCTGCGTCCTGAGACGGAGAGCACCCGCCCAGCATCAGCACGGCAGCCGCCAGCAGCGGCGCGCCCGACACAATGCTGAGACGAAATGGGCTTGGGTTCATGTTTATTCCTTGATGGGGCTGTTCTGGCGCCAGTCGCTGCGAATGGCGCCGTCTTCCATGCCCAGCACACGATCGGCGTGGCGCACCAGGCGCGGATCATGGCTGACGCAGAGCACCGTGGTGCCGTGCGTGCGCGCTGCACGGTGCAGCAAATCAATGACACGCTGGCCGCTCTCGGCGTCCAGCGCACTGGTGGGCTCGTCGGCGAACAGCAGGCGAGGCTGCTTGGCCATGGCACGTGCGATGGCCACACGCTGCTTCTCGCCGCCCGACAGCTGGGCCGGGCGCATATGACTGCGGTGCGAGAGCCCCACTTCATCGAGAGCCTCCTTGGCACGGCGCAATGTCTCGGCGTTCTTGAGGCCCATATAGCCAAGCGGCAGCTGCACCTGCTCCAGTGCCGTCAAGGCCGGAAACAGATTGAAGCCCTGGAAGACAAAACCCGTATGACGCAGACGAAATTTCTCCAGCGCCGCCGTGCCGAGCTTGGCCAGGTCCTCGCCCAATGCGATCGCGTGACCGGCATCGGGCTTTTGCAGTCCCGACATCAGCGACAGCAGCGTGCTTTTTCCGCAGCCCGAAGGGCCAGAGATCAGGCTCAACTCCCCCGCATACAGGCTGACGGACAGTCCTTGCAGCACATGCACCTGGACGATGCCCGACACAAAGGATTTGTCGAGACGCACAGCCTCGAGGCTGGGCGCTGCATCCTTGACTGCAGCAGAATTTTTGATGCGTTCCATGGTCTCGGCTTGCATGTTTCAGGCCTTAACGCAACAGGGTTGCCGGGTCGGCACGCAGCAAGCTGCGCATGGCGCCCAAACCCGACAGCAGCGACAGCACGGCCACCAGAAAGCCGCACGCAAGTACCGCTGACAGATTGAGGGCAACAGGGACGCGGTAGCTGGATGCAATGCTGAGCAGCACCGCACTGGCCAGTGCCGCCAGCACAAAGCCCAGGCCGCCAATCCAGCAGGCCTGCTCGACCACCACACGGCCCAGTGCCGCTCGGCTCACGCCCAGAGCATTGAGCACCGCATACTCGCGGGCGGACCCTGCCACCACCGCCTTGAGCGACTGGCTGGTCACGATGGCGCCCACCAGGCAGACGATGACAGCCATGAAGAGCACGCCGGCACCGGCTCCGGTATCGAGCATCCAGTAACGCTGAGAGCGGCGCGCAAAGGCATCCGCCGTCCAGACCTCGTACGGGCCGAAGCTGCTGCTGGACTGGCTCAATCTCGCCTGTGCCTCGCCGGCCTTGGCTCCTTGCTTGAGGCGCGCCACGAAATAGGTGCTGCCATGCTCGGCACTGGTTTCTGCAATTTCGCGGGCCGTGCTGAGCGAGGCGATCACGTTGACACCGCCCAGGCCGCGCAAGCCGTCTACGGCAGCCACGATCTTGACCGCATGGTTGTTGATCCAGGCCGTGCTGCCTTCCTGCGCGCCCAGAGTCCCCAGGTCCGCCCTGTCCACAATCACGGCACCGGGCTCGCGCAGCAGCTGTCGCTGCCAGGAGGTGAGCACCTTGGTGAACATCATGGAGTTGTCCGCAGTGCTGACGCCCGAAAGATAGACCGAGACTCCGCCTCCGGTCGCGCCCTGGGCACCGGCGCGCGCGCGCCAGTCGCCATCGACCCAGACATAGGATTCCACGGCCGCCACATCGGGGTCCATGCGCAGACGCATCTCCACATCGCTACCGATATTGCGCCCGAAGTTCACGCTTTGCGTGCCCGGATAGCCCACCCAGAGATCGGCCGAAGAAGCCGTCACGTAGATCGCGGCAGAGCCGAAGATGCCCAGCACCAAGGCGGCCTGCATGGCCAGCAGAACGCCCGAAAAGCCCACGGCGAACACCGAAGGGACAAAGCGTCTCCACTCATGGATCAGCGTCTTGCGCGCCAGGGCAATCATGGCTGAGCCTCTGTGGTCCGGGTAACAAGCGCGGCATCGACAGGGGCAGCACCCACTGCCTTGTAGAGAGCCACATAGGCCAGCGCCTCGGCAGCCCTGGCGGTTGCCAGCTCGCTCTGGTTTTGCAGGCTGGCGCGGGCGCTATCGATGCCCGCAAGCTCGCTGGACAGGCCCAGTTGCTGGCGCACTGCCTGAGCCTTCTCGCGCCCGGCATGAATCTGCTGCTGGGACTGCAGCTGCTGCTGCCTTTGCTGCTGGGCGGCAACCGCTGCCAGGGCAGTTTCGGCCTCGGCAATGCCATTGAGCACGGCCTGGCGGTATGCCTTGATGCTGGCCTGCAGCGCCAGCTCCTTGCCGTCTGCCACGGCACGGCGGCGACCCCAGTCAAAGAGCGGAATGTCGATCTGCGGACCGACCATGGGAATGGAGTCCGAGGTCGTGCGGTGATTGCGCGTCAGGTTGTATGCATACAGCAAGGACCCCGTCAGGGTCAACCGCGGATAGAGCGCCGCGCGCGACACGCCGACCTCGGCCGCAGCCTGCTCCACCGCAGCCTCGGCACTTTGAATATCGGGGCGGTTGCGCAGCAGGTCTGCCGGCAGTACGGCAAGCGCCTGCATTGCGGGCAACGCGGCATCCGTCCTGGGCTGCAGCCACTGCGGCTCGGCGCGCTCACGTCCCAGCAGGGCAGCCAGCGCATGGGCAGCACGCGCCTGGGCTTCGTTCAGGGTGGACAGCTGAGACTCTGCGGTGCGCAGCTGCAGCTGTTGCTGCTCCAGAGACTGGGCATCTGTCAGTCTCTGCTCATGCCGAATCTGCAAGAGCTGCAGCTGTCGCTGCGCCTGCTGCAATTGCCTCTCGACCAGGCTGCGCTGCACCTGGGCCAGCCGGATATCGAGATAACGGTGCACCACATCGGCCACCAGCGCCACCCGCGCTGCATGCAGCTGGGCTTGCGCATCCAGCACGCCGGCCGCGCCTGCACGGCGCGCCGCGGCGGAGTCACCAAACAGACCAAGATCCCAGCTCACATCAATGCTGGCATGGAAGTAAGTATCAACTGCCGCAATATCCTGTAGAGTCCGCGCTCCGGTGCTGACTATGGGGCGAAAAGCCGCATCTGCCGTACCCGCCAGCAAGCGCTGCTGACGCAGACGCAGCACGGCCTGAGCCACATCAAGATTCTGGGCCAGCGCCTCGTCGACCAGCGCATTGAGAGCAGGGTCATTCCAGGCACGCCACCATTGAGCCAGCTCCGCGGGGTCCGACTTTTGAGCCGACTCCTGCTGCTGCCATTGGGGTGGCGTGGTTCGGTCCAGCTTGACTGCCTCGGGCGCAGCACAGCCTGCCAGCAACGACAAGACACACAGACACAGACTGCCCATGCGAAGACGCGAGACGTGAGAGGGAAATATCACAGCGCAGTTGGCTCAAGCTTTAGGTTGTACCCCGGGGAAGCTGCAGAAAGCAGAGACAGCTTTCCATCCTCGCCATTGAACGGCAGCAAGCTTTCGCCAGATTGCAGGGTTTATGTAGGAATTATGGAGAGCCTCCGCCATTCGGCTATTGCAGCGGCAACGCACATAATGTGCAGATAACAAGTTTCAGGGAGTCCAGCAGATGCATGACTTTGCTGCACACAAAACCATGACTACTTTTACGCAACCCGCTTCCACGCCCATGGTGCTTGTAGTCGAAGACGAACCCGGAATTGCCGGCGTTCTCAGCGCCTATCTGGAGCGCGACGGCCTGCGCATTCGCATGGCGCAAGACGGCGAGGAAGCCCTGCAGAGCTTTCGCCAGCTGCGCCCGGACCTGGTGCTGCTAGACATTCATCTGCCCAAGGTCGATGGAGTGGATGTGCTGCGCATGATCCGCAATGACAGCGATGTCCCCGTCATCATGGTGACGGCCCTGGCAGACGATGTGGACAAGCTGCTGGCACTGCGCCTTGGGGCGGACGACTATGTGGTCAAGCCTTTCAACCCTCCCGAGGTGGTGGCCCGGGTGCGTGCCGTGCTGCGCCGCACCCAGGCCAAGCCTGCGCCGGTGGCCGCGCCCATACGCGTCGGCCCCATAGAGATCGACGTGGAAGCCCATAGTGCAGCCGTCTATGACGATGCGGGCCAGGCCGTGCCTCTGGCGCTGACGCTCACGGAGTTCCGTCTGCTGGCCTGCCTGGCGGCCCAGCCACGCCGCTGCTTTTCACGTGCCTACCTGATTGAGAACTGCCTGCCGGAAAGCGATGCGCTGGAGCGGGTGATCGACTCCCACCTATCCAAACTGCGCCGCAAGCTGCAACTGGCCGGCCAGGACGGGCTGATCGAGACCGTGCGCGGTATTGGCTATCGTCTATGGCCCTGGGACTGAACCGCATCTGGGTCCGCTTTGGTCTGTGGATCACGGCGGCCGTGCTGCTGGCCATTGCCTCCCTGGCCATTGGCGTGCTGGCGTTTTCCGAGCTGCAGTACCGCGAGTTCTACCGCCACCTGCCAAGTCCCGTCAGAACCGAGCTGGAGGCGCTGAAGTCCCAGGATCTGGAGGACAGCCCCAGAGCCCTGCAGATCTACTCCGAGTACTGGGAAGGCGACCGCCTGTTTGGCGAGAAATGGTCGCTGGTCATCGGCCTGGCTGTCAGCCTGCCTTTCGGCATGGCCGTGGGCTTCTGGATTTCGCGACGCATCACCAGTCCGCTGGCCTCCATGGTGGAAGTGGCTGCGCGCGTGGAGCGTGGCGATCTGGCCTCCAGAGCCGTCAAGGGCAATGCCCATGGCGAGATGGCCGAGATGATCGATGCCTTCAACGGCATGGTTGATTCGCTGGAGACGCTGGAAGCAGAGCGTCTGGCCACGGCCGCCTCCATCTCCCACGAGCTGCGCACCCCATTGACGGTGCTGCAGGCAAGACTGCATGCGATCTGCGACGGCGTCATCGACTCCAGCCAGGCCGAGATGAAGACGCTGCTGGCCCAGGTCGAGCATCTGGGACGGCTGGTCGGCGATCTGCACACCCTGTCCATGGCCGACGCCGGACAGCTGTCTCTGCGCAAGGAACGCATAGACCTCGCCGCACTGGTCGGTGATGTCGTCGAGGACTTGCACCCACAGTTGCAAAAGCTGGACATGGCGCTGTCACTGGATCTGCCCATGCAGGACGGCGATGGCAGCACCGATATCAAAGCCGACGTCGATCGCTTGCGCCAGATCACCACCAACCTCATCAGCAACGTGCTGCGTCATGCCAGCAGCGGCCACTGGCTGAGCATCCGGGTGCATACAACCTCCGACCACCAGAACCAGTCATGGGTGACCCTGGAAGTGGGCGATGCGGGGCCCGGCCTTGCTGACGAAGTTCTAGCCCACCCCTTCCAGCGCTTTGCCCAGACTCCCGGCAAGCGTCGCAGAGAAGGCTCGGGTCTGGGCCTGTCCATCGTCAAGGCTCTGGTGACCTCGCAGGGCGGCACCGTCAGCACGGGCGTCTCCGAGCGTGGCGGCGCGCTTTTTACCGTGCGCTTTCCCCGTCTCTGACACCGCACTCTGCATTCAGCCCCGGATAGAGGTCGGCCATGATCTGCTGCAGGCTTTGCGAGAGCAGCTCCATCATGGCGACTCTCTGCGCATCGGTAGCCGCTCCTGCGGCATGTGCTTCGCGCAGCTGCGCCCAGAGTGCCGCCCATTGCGCGGCATGCGTCTGCACCGTGCCTTGGGCCAGCTCACTCCATTGACTGGGCGCCGCAGGGCTGGTGTAGCGACCGCGACCACGGCCGAAATGCGAGATCAGCAGGTACTTGAGCAATACCTGAGCAGCTGCTGCGTTCAGATAGTCGGTCGAGAGTTGAAAGCTCTGCTGCTCCTGGTCGAACATCTTGTTCGCGCCCCAAGCCGCGCCCCCAAAGGTGATGGCCCCCAGCAGCGCCCCCACCAGGGCACCGGCACCCAGCGTCAAACCTCCTGCCATCAGATCGGCCCCCAATCCTGTGGCTGCACCGGCAGTCAACGCCCCCCACAAGCTGGCTGCCTGCGCATCGACCGGCGTGGTGATCTGAAGCTGGCTGCGCAATTGCTCCTGTATCTGACTGGCCGCCTGACCGTCGAGTCCATGAATCTCGAGCAAGCGCTGGGTGGCCTGCACATCGGCCTGACGCAAAGCCTGCATCAGCCGCTGAACGGCTGCCTTGGCCTGGGCTCCGAGCCGCTCTTCACCCTCTGCCGATTTACCCAATTTGGCGGTGAGCTGGCTCAGGCTTTGCCAGGCTCGCGCCAGCAGTTTGCCTTGCTCGGGATCAAGCTTTTCATGCAGACCTGCCGCAGCTATCAGCTGATCTGCCATGACCCCCAGGCTCGCCTGCTCGCGCTGCTGCTGCAGCAAAGCGCGCTGTGCCAGCAGGCGCTGATAGGCAGACTGTTTGGACTGAGGCAGCAAAGGCGCAATGCTTTGCATCATCTTGCGCTCATGCCACCAGCTGCGCGTGAAGGCATCCAGCACCAGCACATCGCGCACCACGCTTTGAAAGCTCTGCGTCGCCTGCTGCCAGCGCCGCAAATCTTCCTGTGTCTGCTCTGCCGTGGTGTCGCTGCCAATCTGGTTGAGAAGCACGATGACCGGCTTGTTCATCCAGGCCAGAATGTTCATCTCGGCGCTCCAGTAGCCTGCATCGGCCGGGTCTTCAGCCGCGTTGACGAGGTAGAGCATCACATCCGCATGATCGCGCGCAGCGAGCAAGGCACGCTGACTCAGATAGAAAGGCCTGTCGCGCCAGCGATCCCAGACATTGCTGAGAAACCAGCCCAGCGGATTGCCCTGCTGCCGCAGGCGTTCATAAAGCCGCACCGAGTCGCCGAAGCCCGGTGTATCCCAAAGCCACAGCTCATCGCCCTGCTGCGTTTTCTGAAGCAGATAGCGCTGTGACTGAGTGGTCACATGTGCGGCATCGTCAATCTCGCCGACATCGTCGGCCATCAGCGTACGGGTCAGCGTGGTCTTGCCGATATTGGTGTGCGACAAAAGACACCACTGAATGCTGCTGTCAATCGAAACCAGCTCGTTGCTCTCACTCATCATCGCACTCCTGCGCCTGGCACCAGGGTCGCGTTCAGGCCCGCGCCGCGCACAAATTCCCGCCACAGCTGCTCGCGCTCCTGCACTCGCGCCGGGGCACCGCTGTTGCGCGCACGAAAGTCCGCCGCCCATAGCCACACATCGGTATGCGCGCCCCAGCGGTTCAATACCTGCGCCAGCAGCACGCCATGAATTTCCGCCTCGGGCGTGGCAGCCAGATTGAGCAACAGCACCTGCTGTGCGTCAACAGCCGAAGCGTCCGGCAAGGGCGATCCATAGGCCAGCACCGGCAGCAACGCAAGCTGCGCACCAGCGCCGTAGCTCTGCACCACATGGCTGCGCAGGGCGGCTTCGCGCTCGGGCGTGATGTCCAGGCTGTAGGGCTGCACCAGCAGCGCCGTTGCACGCCCCGCCCAGTCACGCTGCAGCTTCTGGAAATAGGGCTGCTGCAGCGGCAATGTCAGATGCTGGCTCAACCACCAGACCCTGGCACCCTGCCACAGCGCCAGCAGCAGACGCGGCGCCACCACCATCAATCCCAGCAACCAGCTGTAGAGCTGCACCCAGCGCGGCCCCGCATCTGCGGCATCGCCGGCCGACCAGCCCTGCAGTGCCTGGATCTGCGCCAGACTCCACGGTGCTTGGCCCAGCAGATGCTGCACCGGCGCAAACAGCATGTTCAGACAGGTCTGCACGGCAGAAGGCGAGAGGAAAGTGCTCTCCCACCCCACTTGATAAGCCTTGGTGAGGCCGGTGAGCCATAGTGATGCCAGCGCACCCAGTGCCAGCATTGCCGCACCCAGATGCAGACACACAAGCCATTGCGCATGGCGCGGTCTCTGGTTGACCTGCCACCAGTTGCGCTCGAAGTTCAGCGCCATCTTGCGCAGCCCGGTGCCGCGCGAAACACTCCACCTTTTCGTCTGCAGCTTTTGCAGCCAGCCACCGGGTGCAGCCACGGGCCGCTGTGCCGCAGCGCCCTGACCCGGCTCAGGCTCCAGCGGTGCAATCACTGTTTGCCTGCGCCGAACAAGACTGCGCAGCCAGGACAGCAGCAACAGCACATAGACCAGCAGATTCCACAGCACGATACCGATCAAGGAGGCGGAGAGCAGATCCACACGATGCGGGTCCGTGATCGCATGACCCGCAAAGCCCAGCGCAAATGCCGCTGTCATCACGGCCAGCACCAACCAGCGTGAAATACCGGCGCGCTGCCGGGCCACGGCGCGTATGTCGGCAGGCAGCTGCGCTGCAGCAATCACGCGTTGTGCCCGCTCCTGCAGAAAACTCTCGAACGCTGCACGGCCGCCGCCCTTGGCCTTGCCCTGGGCGTGCAGGCACTCTTGCGTGATGGCAGTGCAGCGCTCGGTCGTGGGCAGCGCCTCGTGCGGAGCTGCGGTTTCCAGGGCATGGGCAAAGACAATATCGCGGGCTGAGCTGGCTTTCATGTCGCTATTGTGTTTCAGAGCAGGAGCAGGTTGCCTGCCAATATCAAAACAATAGCTGTCAGCGCTTTCATATTGAGGGCTGCGTTCATTTCTGTGCTGATTCCATCCGGACTTGCCTGCAAGCGACTTGAGCCCGCCGTGTGCTATGAATGCAGCTTTGCTGCACCACACACCAAGGAGACAAGTCATGACCCAGAACCCCCAGGCCATGCCCGATGCGCAAGGCTTCTTCGGCCCCTACGGCGGCCAGCTCGTGCCGCCAGAGCTCAAGCGATGCATGGACGAGATTGCCGCGGCCTACGAGGAGATCGTCAAACGCCAGGACTTCCAGGACGAGCTGGCCGCGCTGTTTGCCGACTATGTGGGCCGGCCCAGCCCCATCTTTCACGCCAGGCGCCTGTCCGATCAACTGGGCGGCGCGCAGATCCATCTCAAGCGTGAGGATCTGAATCACACGGGGGCTCACAAGATCAACCACTGCCTGGGCGAGGCACTGCTGGCCAAATTCATGGGCAAGAAAAAAGTCATTGCCGAGACCGGTGCCGGCCAGCATGGCGTGGCCCTGGCCACGGCCTGTGCGCTGGTGGGCATTACCTGCGAGATTCACATGGGCCAGGTGGATATCGAGAAGGAGCACCCCAACGTCACCAAGATGCGCATCCTGGGCTGCAATCTGGTGCCAGTCACGCGTGGCGCGGCCACGCTGAAGGAGGCAGTGGACAGCGCCTTCGAGGTCTATCTGCAGGACCCCGTCAACACCATTTACGCGATTGGCTCGGTGGTCGGACCCCACCCCTTTCCCATGATGGTGCGGGACTTCCAGTCCATCGTCGGTCGTGAGGCACGCGAACAGTTCCAGACCCGGCACGGCAAGCTGCCCGACCATGTGGCCGCCTGCGTGGGCGGGGGCAGCAATGCCATGGGCATCTTCACGGCCTTCCTGGGTGACGAGTCCGTGCATCTGGTGGGCGTGGAACCTGCCGGCGAGGGCGTGGACAAGCCCGGTCGCCATGCCGCCACGCTGTCGGTTGGCAAGCCCGGCGAGATTCACGGCATGAAGTGCTATGTGCTGGAGAACGCCGACGGCACGCCGGCCGCCGTGCACAGCATTGCCTCGGGCCTGGACTACCCCGGCGTGGGCCCGCAGCACAGCTATCTCAAGGATATAGGCCGCGTGGACTACCAGTCCGTGGACGACAAGGAATGCCTGAATGCCTTCATGACGCTGTCGCGTGTGGAGGGCATCATCCCGGCGCTGGAAAGTGCGCACGCCGTGGCCTGGGCCATGCGCGAAGCGCCGGGGCTCGGCAAGGACCAGCATATTCTGGTCAACCTCTCGGGTCGCGGCGACAAAGATGCCGATTACGTCGCCAGGAAGCTGGGACTGTAACTGCCGCACCCCGCACAAGGCTGCCGCCCCGGCAGCCTTGTGCTTCGGAGCGTGACATGCTCCGAGGGCACGGTCACACAACCGTCATCAACAAGCGCAAGCATGAGGCGATCTCCATCCATGCCTGAACCCATGCCCCATACCCGCCACCCCGTCTTTGCTCTGACCTTGCTTGCAGCCTTTGCCCTGAGCGCCTGTGGCGGCGGAGACGGCCCGACACCAGCGCCTGCGCCGCAGTTTCTGACGCTGGACGGCAAGCAGCCCCAGGTCATCGCCCACCGCGGCTACTCGGGTCTGTACCCCGAGCAGACCCAGATGGCCTATGAAAAAGCCATTGATGCGGGCGCCGACATGATCGAGCTCGACATGCACATGACGCGCGACTGCCAGCTGGTGGCACGCCACAACGCCTGGCTGAGCGACAGCACCAACATCGCCGACGTTGCCAAGAGCAATTCCTATGTGGCCGCGCGCAAGCGCACCACGCCCGGGGTATGGGTCGATGTGAAATACCCCGCGACACCCGACAACGGGCCGGCCCGCTATCTGAGCGACCGTATCGATCCCAACAACCAGAAATCCGTGCTTCAGGCCCTGGTCGTCGATGGCGAGGACCACACCGGCGACTGGTCCATCTCGGACTTCACCCTGCATGAGCTGCGCACGCTGCTGGGCGGCACCATACTGGACAACCGTGCCGACCGCCCCACGGAATGGAATGGCAAGTTGCCGCTGATCAGCGCACAGGATGTGATCGATATCGCGCTCGCCAAGGGCAAGGCGGCAGGCCGCACGATTGCCGTCTACGCCGAGACCAAGAACCCTTACTGGAACAACCAGCAGGCCATCGCCAACAGCTGCGGCACGGGCGAGCATCCGTTCGAGGATGCCGTGATGGCGCTGCTCGAGAAGAACCAGCTCAACCGCAAGGACGCGCCCATCTACATCCAGAGCTTCGACCCCGACAGCCTGAAGTATCTGCGCAAGGCGGGCATGAAGGCCAAGGGCGTGCAGCTGATCGATGGCAATGACTACAACTTCAGGGATGGCTCGGTCGGCTACATCACCAGCGACGAATGGACCTTCATCAGCGGCCGCCCCTATAGCTGGACGCTGGCAGGCGATGCGCGCACCTTCGCGGTCATGCAGACACCGGCAGGCCTGGCCGAGATCAAGACCTATGCCGACGGCATCGGCCCCTGGAAACCCCAGGTGCTGGCCCATTCCGTCGTTCCCTACAAGGACGGAGCAGGCCTCAAGGATGTGAACACCTTGAAGGACACGGGCCTGATCGCCAATGCGCACAAGGCAGGACTGGTGGTGCACAGCTTTACCTTCCGCAGCGAGGCCAGCCGCCTGGCTGGCATCTTCAAGGGTGACCCTGCACAGGAATACCTCGCTTACTACCGCCTGGGCATTGACGGCGTGTTCACCGATTTCACTGCTGCTGGCATCAAGGCTCGCGAAGCCTATATCGCCGAGCTGAAAAAGCCATAGACCGGGCTCGTTGCCGGCATCGGCCTGAGCGCCGGTGCCGTCCCGGCCTCAGGTCCTGCTTGTGCCTCAGCGCAGCCCGCCGATATAGCGTGCCGAGGTGCGCAGTATCTCGGCGGCCTTGGTGGTGACCGAGCTGTCGCTCTGCGCAGTCTCGGCAGGCACTGCATGCCGGGGCTTGTCGCCGCTCCAGCTGTCCTGCAGACGCCGGGCCAGGCGCGCCAGCTCCTCGTCCTGTTGCTCTCGCGCATGCTCCAGCGCAAAAGCCACCATGGCCTGTGCATAGGCCTGGTTGCAGGCCATCCATTCGGTATCGGTCACCCGGCCCGTCCTGCGCCGCAGCACCACATGCAGATGTGCGGCCACCGCCACTCGATCGCTGTCCTCCATACACCGCTCCTGTCTTTGATGGATCACTAGTGCTGACGCTCCAGATGCAGACTGATATCCAGGCCCTCCATTTCCTGCACGGCATCCACACGCAAAGGCATCAGCAGACGGATCAGCACCAGTACCCCGGCCGTGGCTGCGCCGCTGTAGGCAGCCACGGCTGCCACGGCAATCAACTGGTTCATCACCGTCGCGCCTGTGCCCGCAATCAGGGGGTCGGCAAACACCGCCGTGAGAATGGAGCCCGCAATGCCGCCCACGCCATGCACGCCGAACACATCGAGCGAGTCGTCGGCCCCGAGACGGCGCTTGAGCCAGGTTGCGCCCCAGAAGCAGACTGCGCCCGCAATCAAGCCTATCCACACCGCACTGCCCACCTGCACAAAGCCGGCAGCCGGTGTGATGGCCACCAGTCCGCCCACCATGCCCGAGAGCAGGCCCAGCAAGGTCGGAGCGCCGCGAACCAGCCATTCCACCACCATCCATGCCAGACCGGCAGCCGCTGCCGCCACGAGAGTGACCACAAAGGCCAGCGCTGCACGCCCGTCGGCAGACAGGGCCGATCCCGCGTTGAAGCCGAACCAGCCGAACAGCAGCAGCGCCGTGCCCATGGCCGTCCAGCCCAGGCTGTGCGGCTCGAATGGCTCGGTTCCGTAGCCGCGCCTGCGCCCCATCATGAAGGCACAGACCAGTGCCGCCACGCCCGCATTCACATGCACCACGGCGCCGCCGGCAAAGTCCAGTGCACCGAGCTGGTTCAGCCAGCCCCCGCTCTCCCACACCCAGTGGGCCACCGGCGCATAGACCACCACGCTCCACAGCGCGGCAAACACCAGCAGGGCCGCAAAGCGCATGCGCTCTACCACGGCCCCCACGATCAGCGAGGTGGTGATGATGGCGAATGCGGCCTGGAACAGGGCATAGGCCGCCTCGGGCAGATGCGGTGCCAGATGGCTGACCGAGATCACGCTGCGCCGGCCATCGAAGTGCAGCGAGGCAAACCAGGCTCGTCCCAGATTGCCAAGCCAGGCAGACTCGGCGGTGAACGCAAGCGAGTAGCCCAGGCCGAACCAGGTCAGGGTGACCACGCAGGCCACCGCAAACACGGCCACCATGGTGTTGACCACATTCTTGCGCCGCACCAGCCCCGCATAGAACAGGGCAATGCCCGGCAAGGTCATCAGCAAGACCAGCGCCGACGCGACCATGACCCAACCGGTATCTGCCTTGTCGATGGCAGTCAATGGCACCATTTCCATGCACTCCCCCCTGCTTGTTTGCTTTGACAAAAAAAGGAAGCAGGTTCCATGCCAGTGCCATGCCGATCTGTCGATGCTTCATGATGGATAGCAGCATGCGTTGATCCATCAAGGTCTTTGCGCCTGTTTCATGAGAACCACGACGGGCAGCTTGTGCTCAGGCCTGAGCCCGTTATGCTCGACAAGGTCCATCGTTGCTGCACTGATTCATGACCTGGCTGCTGCTGACTCTTCATGTATTGCTGATTGCCGGCTTCGGCCTGCGCATTCTGCTGCGCAGAGACATGCGGCCCGATGTGCGGCTGGCCTGGCTCATGGTCATCGTGCTGCTGCCCTATGTGAGTTGCCTGCTGTACTACCTGTTTGGGGAAGTGGCCCTGGGCCGTGTACCAGGCCGCAGAAGGCTCAATGTGCGCGAGTTCTGTCAGACCCGGGGCAGCGCCCTTGCGTCCGCACCCGGCCCCATGTCGCAGGCACGACCCGCCATTCCCGATCAATGGCTGCCGGCCTTCCGCTATGCCTCGTCCATCAACGGCTTTGTACCGCTGCCCGGCCACAGGGCCGAGCTCATGCGCGATGGCGCGCATGCCCGTGCGCAGATGCTGGCCGACATGGATGCCGCGCGCCACGAGATCAATGTGCTGCACTACATCTGGCTGGACGACAGCACCGGCACCGATGTGGCCCATGCCCTGATGCGTGCCGCGCAGCGCGGCGTGACCTGCCGGGCCATGGTCGACGGTCTGGGCTCGCGCGCACTGACGCGCTCGCCACTGTGGCAGCAGATGCGGCAGGCCGGCGTGCACCTGGCGATTGCCCTGCCCATCAGCAATCTGCTCAAAGTCATGCTGACCAGCCGCATCGACCTGCGCAACCACCGCAAGATCACGCTCATAGACGGCAGGATCAACTATTGCGGTAGCCAGAACTGCGCCGACGAAGGCTTTCGCATCAAGGCTCGCTATGCCCCCTGGGTGGACATCATGCTGCGCCTGCAGGGTCCGGTGGTCATGCAGATGCAGCAGGCTTTTGCCAGCGACTGGGCGCAGTCCGATGCGTGCCTTGCACCACCGACAACCGAGGCCGAGACCGAGGCCGGCGCTACCGCTGACGACGGCTTCCATGCCGTTGCGATTGCCGAAGGGCCGACGGAAAGAGCACGCTCTACACCCCAGCTGGTTGCCAGCCTGCTGGCCTGTGCGCAGCGCGAGGTCGTGATCTCCACCCCCTACTTCGTGCCCGACAGCACGGTGCTAGATGCCTTGTGCGCCGTCGCGCTGCGCCAGGTGCAGGTCACACTGATCCTGCCCGCCCGCAATGACTCATGGATAGTCGGTGCCGTCAGCCGCAGCCATTACTGGCGGCTGCTGAGCGCCGGGGTCCATATCCACGAATTCCGCCCCGGCCTGCTGCATGCCAAGACCCTGTGTCTGGACGGATCGGTCAGCCTGATCGGCTCCACGAATCTCGATCTGCGCAGCTTTGACCTGAACTTTGAAAACAATGTATTGCTGCACGACGAAGCCATCACCGAGGCCATCCGGCATCGGCAACAGAGCTATCTGCACGAATCCGATGTGGTGACGCTGGCACAGGTGCATTCGGCTCCCTGGTGGAAGCGCATCTGGGACAACCTGCTGGGCGCCCTGAGCCCGCTGCTGTAAGCGCCATGCCCTGGCTTTGGGCATGCCCAAAGCCCGCGCACCACGCACGTGCACACTGGCGCCCCCCTCTCGCACCAAGGCGGAACGCCCTTTTATTTCATACGTGAAAGTCAGGGCTGATCCTCCCCTAATTTACACAAATCTGCAGGAATACCCTCTGCTGGCACGCCTTTCGCTTGCCTACATTCTTGTATGCAAGTTTCAGACAACTTGCATACAAGATTCCACAACTTGCGAAAGACGACTATGCGCCGCTTTGTCAGATCACTGTTCGGACAGGTGGTGATCGCACTCATACTGGGTGTGCTCGCCGGATTACTGGCCCCTGAATGGGCCGTGAAACTCAAACCCCTGGGCGATGGCTTCATCAAGCTCATCAAGATGATCATCCCCATACTGGTGTTCTGCGTGGTCGTGCACGGCATTGCCGGTGCAGGCGACCTCAAGCGCGTAGGCCGCGTGGGCGTCAAGGCCCTGATCTATTTCGAGGTTCTGACCACCATCGCCCTGGGTATGGGCCTGGTGCTGGCCTTTGTCTTCGAGCCCGGCGTGGGCATGAACGTGGACACCAGCAAGCTCGATGCCTCGGCCATGGCGGCCTATGCCAGCAATGCCGACAAGCTGACCAGCGGCGGCACGGTGGATTTCCTGATGAAGCTCATTCCCACCACCGTGGTGGAAGCCTTCGCCAAGGGCGACGTGCTGCAAGTACTGCTGTTCGCCGTGCTGTTCGGCTGCGCGCTGACCATGCTGGGAGAACGCGGCAAGCCCGTCTCCGCGCTGGTGGACGCCTTGTCCATGGCTCTGTTCAAGGTCATGGGCATCATCATCAAGCTGGCACCGCTGGGCGTGCTGGGCGCCATCGCCTTCACCGTGGGCCAATACGGCATAGGCTCGCTCAAGCAGCTGGGCATGCTGGTGGCGCTGTTCTACGTCTCGGTGCTGATCTTCGTGTTCGTGGTGCTGGGTCTGGTGATGCGCCTGTCGGGCTTCAGCCTGATCAAGCTGCTGCGCTATCTGCGCGAGGAGCTGACCATCGTCTTCGCGACCACCTCCTCCGACAGCGTGCTGCCCCAGATCATGGCCAAGCTGCGCAACATGGGTGTGCGCGACTCCACCGTAGGCCTGGTGATTCCCACCGGCTACTCGTTCAACCTGGACGCGTTTTCCATCTACATCACACTGGCTGCGGTCTTCATCGCCCAGGCCACCAACACGCCGATCAGCATGTCCGACCTGCTGACCATTCTGGCCATCGCGCTGGTGACCTCCAAGGGCGCACACGGCGTACCGGGCTCGGCCATCGTGGTGCTGGCAGCCACCCTGCATGCCATTCCCGCCATCCCTGCGATCGGCCTGGTGCTGGTGCTGTCGGTGGACTGGTTCATGGGCATTGCGCGCGCCCTGGGCAATCTGATCGGCAACTGCGTGGCCACCGTGGCGATTGCTGCCTGGGAGGGAGACATCGACCGCGAACGTGCCCATGCGGTACTTGACGGCAAGGCCGAGCCACTGACCGAAGAAGAAGACCATGCATCTGCTATCGTGCCGCCTGTCGTAGTCCCCATCCCTCACTCCAGCCACTGAACCAAGCAATGACTCCTGCCTCTCCACAGCACATCGCGGAACGCGTCGTCGAAGCCATCCTGGCCCAGAAACTGGCACCCGGGGAGCGGTTGGGGGAGCAGGAGCTTGCCAACAATTTCGACGTCAGCCGCACCGTGGTGCGCGAAGCGCTGATGCAGCTGCAGGCTCGCGGCTTTGTCCAGGTCCAGGCCCGCAGGGGCTGGTACGTGGTCCAGCCCTCGGCTGCCGAGGCCATGGATGCATTCTCTGCACGGCGGATCATCGAGACCGGCATATTGCAGGAAGCCGGCAAGCCGCTGCAGCGCGTCATCACCAGACTGCGCCGCCATATCGCCCAGGAGCAGAAAGCCATCGCCGGGGCGGACAGCGCCACGCGTGCCTTTCTGCTTGCGGATTTCCATGTCTGCCTGGCCGAACAGATGGGCCACAGGCTGCTGGCCGACACGCTGCGCGATCTGACGGCACGCACCACCCTGGCTGCCACGCTCTACCAATCCACGCACAGCGCCAGCCAGTCCTGCGCCGAGCACGAACGCATCGTGGCCGCCCTGGAACGCGGCGACACCGAGGGTGCCAAGGCGCTGCTGCTGGAACATATAGGCATGGTGGAACGCTCGCTGGAAATCCGTGCGACCGAGACCGAGGAGCCCGGCGACCGACTGCGTGCCACGCTCGCCCCCGTGCTCAAGCAACACCTCTGAGCAACGCTCTCCAAACCAAAAAGCCAGGGGCGTCCCTGGCTTTTTTCATTTGCGAAGTGCGATCTCGAAGCTGGTTCAGCCCAGATTCGGCGCCAGATAGCGGCGCAGCTCCTCGACATCCATGCCACGTCGCTGGGCCATGTCGGCGAGCTGGTCTTCGCCGATCTGGCCCACGTTGAAGTAGCTGGCCTCGGGGTTGCCTATGTAGAAGCCGCTCACGCTGGATGCCGGGTTCATGGCCAGGCTCTCGGTCAGCGTCATGCCGATCTCATCGGCCTGCAGCGCCTTGAACAGGTCGATCTTGGCCGTGTGATCGGGGCAGGCAGGGTAGCCGGGCGCGGGGCGAATGCCCTTGTAGGCTTCCTTGATGAGCTCCTCGTTGCTCAGGTCCTCGTCTTCGGCATAGCCCCAGAGATCCTTGCGCACGCGCTGGTGCAGGCACTCGGCAAAGGCTTCGGCCAGGCGGTCGGCCAGGGCCTTGAACATGATGCCGCTGTAGTCGTCCAGCGCGGCTTCGAATTCCTTGTCCTTCTTCTCGGCGCCGATGCCGGCGGTCACGGCAAACAGGCCGGCATAGTCGGCAATGCCCGACTCCTTGGCGGCCACAAAATCGGCCAGGCAGCGGCTGGGGCGCATCACGGGCCGGCCATCCGGGCCGTCCACGGCCTGCTTTTCGGTCTGCTGGCGCATGCCGTACCAGGTGGTCAGCACCTGGCTGCGCGATTCGTCGGTGTAGAACACGATGTCGTCGCCCACGCGATTGGCGGGGAACAGGCCCATCACGCCATTGGCCTGCAGCCAGCGGCCGTCGATGATCTTCTGCAGCATGAGCTTGGCATCGGCCAGCACCTTGCGCGCCTCCACGCCCACGACCTCATCGTCGAGGATGGCCGGGTAGGGACCGGCCAGATCCCAGGTCTGGAAGAACGGCCCCCAGTCGATGTACTGGGCAATTTCGGCCAGGTCGAAGTTCTTGAACACGCGGCGGCCCAGGGTGCGCGGCACCACAGGCGCATGTCCCACCACGGCGGCATTGGCTCTGGCCTGCTCCAGCGTCCACAGCGGCGTCTTCTTCTTGTTGGCATGCTGGGTGCGCACCTTGTCGTAGTCGGCGCTCAGCTCGTCCAGATAGGCCTGCTTGCCGTCGCCCAGCAGGCTCTGCGCCACGCTGACCGAGCGCGAGGCATCGGGCACATAGACCACAGGGCCGTCGTACTTGGGGGCAATCTTCACGGCCGTATGCACGCGCGAGCAGGTCGCACCGCCGATCAGCAGCGGAATCTTCTTGATGCGGAAGTAGTCGTCCTTGTCCATCTCGCCGGCCACATACTGCATCTCTTCGAGACTGGGAGTGATCAGTCCCGACAGGCCGATGATGTCCGCGCCCTCGGCCTTGGCACGCGCCAGGATCTCGTGGCAGGGCACCATCACGCCCATGTTGATGACCTCGAAGTTGTTGCACTGCAGGACCACGGTGACGATGTTCTTGCCGATGTCGTGCACATCGCCCTTGACGGTGGCGATGACGATCTTGCCCTTGCTGGTCACGTCCATGCCCGCCGCTTCCTGCTGGCGCTTCTCTTCCTCGATATAGGGCACCAGGTGGGCCACGGCCTGCTTCATCACGCGCGCGGACTTGACCACCTGGGGCAGGAACATCTTGCCGGCGCCGAACAGGTCGCCGACGATATTCATGCCGTCCATGAGCGGGCCTTCGATCACGTGCAGCGGGCGGCCGCCGCCCTGCACCACGATCTGCTGGTAGGCCTCTTCGGTGTCTTCGGTGATGAAGTCGGTGATGCCGTGCACCAAGGCGTGCGACAGACGCTCACCCACAGTCTTCGGCGCCTCGGGCGTGCCGCGCCACTCGAGCTTCTTGCTGTCGTCCTTGGCCGCGCCCTTGGCGCTGTCGGCGATCTCGAGCAGGCGCTCGGCCGCATCGGGGCGGCGGTTGAGCACCACGTCCTCCACGCGTTCGCGCAACTGGGGCTCCAGGTCATCGTACACACCGACCATGCCGGCATTGACGATGCCCATGTCCATGCCCGCCGCAATCGCGTGATAGAGGAACACCGTGTGGATGGCCTCGCGCACGGGGTCGTTGCCACGGAACGAGAACGAGACATTGGAGACGCCGCCCGAAACCTTGGCACCGGGCAGGTTCTGCTTGATCCAGCGCACGGCCTCGATGAAATCGACGCCGTAGTTGTTGTGCTCTTCGATGCCGGTGGCCACGGCAAAGATGTTGGGGTCGAAGATGATGTCCTCGGGCGGGAAGCCCACTTCGTCGACCAGAATGCGGTAGGCGCGTTCGCAGATCTCGATCTTGCGTGCAAAGGTGTCGGCCTGGCCTTTTTCGTCAAACGCCATCACCACGGCGGCAGCGCCATAGCGCTTGACCAGCTTGGCGTGCTTCTTGAACTCCTCGACGCCCTCCTTCATGGAGATCGAGTTGACGATGCCCTTGCCCTGCAGGCAGCGCAGGCCGGCCTCGATCACGTCCCACTTGGAGCTGTCCACCATCACAGGCACCTTGGCGATATCGGGCTCGGAGGCAATCAGGTTCAGAAAGCGCACCATGGCGGCCTTGCTGTCCAGCATGGCCTCGTCCATGTTCACATCGATGACCTGGGCGCCGTTTTCCACCTGCTGGCGCGCCACGGCCAGAGCCTCTTCGTACTGCTCGTTGAGGATCAGGCGCGCAAAGGCCTTGGAGCCGGTGACGTTGGTGCGCTCGCCCACGTTGACGAACAGCGTCTCATCGCCGATGAAGACGGGCTCCAGGCCCGACAGGCGCATGGGAGGAATGGCAGTGGAAGGGATAGCAGCGGACATCAGCTCACCTGTGTGAAAACCAGAAACAGAATCGAAAACAGGTGAGCGCCGTTGTGAGTGCCAGCAGATCGTCGACCGGATCTGCGACCCCGAGCCTGACGGGTCAAACATCTCTGGGATGACCGGCTGCAGCGCTCCTCGGGGTGAAGCCCGTCATTCTACGGCGAGGGCGGGCAATCGGGGCTTCAAGGCGCTTTGCCCCGCGGCTATGCAGGAGAGCTCTATGCGAACGGCTATAGCAGATTCGACTTTCCACACCCCAAAAACAGGAGCAGGGCAAAAGGTAATTTCGCAAAACACGAATGCGACCATCTCATTTCAAGCATATTCCCGACATGGTGCGCATCCGCAAGGAATGGCGCACACCGCTTTCCTGCTCTCAGGCAGCCCGGCACCGACGGGTCCGCCTGCCATGAGTGGACAAGCACCTACAGCCCCTATCTTTGAGTCTTTGGCACCATCGACAGCAAATGTCTGGTCCATGTGCTCAGCCGTGCACAGCCGATTGCCAGCCATGACCGGGCAGGCCATTCAGCCCTCGCATGGAACACCCAGGAGATCCTATGAACGTGACCTTCGGCGCGTACTACACCCTCATCATGGCCGTGCTTGTGCTCATGCTTGGCAAGCTCATGACAAGACATATCCGCTTTCTGCGCGACTTCAATATTCCCGAGCCTGTCTCCGGCGGCCTGGTCGTGGCGGCCATCATCTTCATGCTGCATCAGACCACGGGACTGGCGCTGAGCTTCGAGGGCAGTCTGCAGTCGGCGTTCATGCTGGTGTTCTTCTCGTCCATCGGCCTGAGTGCGAACTTCGCGAAGCTGCGTGAGGGCGGCTCTGCGCTGTTCCTCTTCCTGGGCGTGATTGCCGTCTTCATCATCATGCAGAACATCGTGGGCGTGAGTCTGGTTTCCGTGCTGGGACTGGACCCGCTGATCGGCCTGGTCGCGGGCTCCATCACGCTGGTGGGCGGTCACGGTACGGCCGGAGCCTGGGGCTCGGTGCTGGAAAACCAATACGGTCTCACGGGAGCCACCACCCTGGGCATTGCCTGCGCCACTTTCGGCCTGATCATCGGCGGCCTGCTGGGCGGCCCGCTGGCCAAGCGACTGATCACGCGCCATCAGCTGGCCCAGCCGCTGACCGAGTCCGAGCAGCTGCGCGCCGATGCGCCCACGGTCAGCGAAGGCAGCGAGGTCGCCAACTTCGAGTCGCCCAACAAGGCACCGCGCCTGATCACGGCCGATGCTGCAGTGGAAACACTGGCCCTCTTCGCTGGCTGCCTGGCCTTTGCCGAATTCATGACTGGCCTGACCATGGGAACGGTCATCCAGCTGCCTACCTTTGTCTGGGCGCTGGGGGGAGGCGTGATCATCCGCAACGTGCTGGACTATATGTTTGGCTTCAAGGTCTTTGACCGCGCCATCGACGTCTTCGGCAATGCCTCGTTGTCCATGTATCTGGCCATCGCGCTGCTGTCGCTCAAGCTGTGGGAGCTGACCGACCTGGCCGGCCCGCTGATGGTCATTCTGGCCGCGCAAGCCATCGTCATGACGCTGTATGCGGCCTTCGTGACCTTCCGCATCATGGGCAAGAACTATGACGCCGCCGTGCTGGCCGCCGGCCACTGCGGCTTCGGCATGGGGGCCACGCCCACGGCCGTGGCCAATATGCAGGCCATCACCAACCAGTACGGTCCTTCGCACAAGGCCTTTCTGATCGTGCCCCTGGTCGGAGCCTTCTTCATCGACATCATCAACGCCTTTGTGCTGCAGGCCATGCTCAGCATTCTTCGCTGACCGCTACATCAGCCCCCTCCAAAAAAAAGCGTGTTCCTGTTTGACAGGAACACGCTTTTTTCATAGCTATTCACGCTTCATGGAAAAGCGCCAGAGACATATCTGACTCAGGTCATGCAGCCACGGCCTGGGCCGAAGCCGGCAAGCCGAAGATGCGGTCAAAGGCCCAGTTGAAGGCAAAGGTGTAGACCATGAAGAACACCAGCAGACCGGCTTCCATCACTGCAGCTTCCCACAGCGAGATGCCGAACCACCAGGCCATCAGCGGGATCAGCATGGCGGCGATACCGCCTTCGAAACCGATGGCATGTACCACGCGGCGCATCAGGGAGCGGCCCTTGACACTCTGGCGCGATTCCCATTTCTCGAACAGGTGGTTGAAGCTCAGATTCCAGCAGATCGCGATCACCGAGGCAGCCACGGCCATGACGCCGGAATCGCTGGCCTTCTGGCCGATGGCCATGAAGATCAGGCTGGAGACGATGATGGCAATGATTTCGTACAGACCCACATAGAGGATGCGACGTTTGGGACCTTGAAGGCCCTTGGCCTTGGCGGGGGTGGCAAAAGCGGCGGTATTTTTGAGAGAAACGGCAGAGGAAGAAGCGGATGCCATCGCTGAGGCTTGTTGAGACATGGGCTGCAGTGTATGTTCTATAAATTGAAGATAAAAGTCAGTTCCTTTCAATTTTTCTGACAGATCGACACCATGCCCTTTAGCGCCGACCAGGTTCCGCTGTTTCTTGCCGTGCTCGATGCCGGCTCTTTCTCAGCAGCTGCACGCAAGCTGGGGCGTGTGCCCTCGGCCGTCAGCATGGCCATTGCCCAGTTGGAGGCAGAGCTGGACCTGCAGCTGTTTGACCGCAGCGGACGCGAACCCGTGCCCAGCGCCGCCGCCCGCGCACTCGAGCCGCAGGCGCGCCTGCTGGCCGAGCAGTTGCAGTTGCTGAACTGGCAGGCTCAGGCGCTGCATGCCGGGCTGGAGGAAAGGCTGACGCTGGCCATCGCCCCCGAACTGCTGGCCACGCACTGGAGCGAGCCGCTGAACCGGCTGGTGCGCGAGTTTCCTGCGCTGCCCATTGAGGTGCTGGCAGCTCCCCAGGCAGATGCGCTGGAGCTTTTGCATGCCGGCCGCGCCCATCTGGCCCTGGTGTTCGAGCGGCCCGCCATTGACGGGCGCGAGGGTTTCCAGGAAATGGGCCGCGAGACGCTGGTGGCCGTGATGTCGCCGCAGTTCGAGCTCTGGCAGCAGGCGCTGGCCGAGCATGAGCAGGGCCGCACCACACGGCCACAGCTCACGGTGGAGCAACTGGCTGCCACGCGTCAGGTACTGGTGGCCAGCCGCGACCCGCAGCAGACAGACCCGCGCTTTGTGTTTGCGCGCCAGCTCTGGCGCACGGACAGCCACCAGGCAGCGCTTTCGCTGATAAGTGCAGGTCTGGCCTGGGGCTGGCTGCCCAAGGGCCTGGTGGAGTCGCATATCGGCAGCGGTGCGCTGATGGAAATTCCCGTGCTCAACATCAGCAACGGCACGACCTTGTTCGTGGACTGGGTCTGGTCCAAGGAGCGGGCCCAGGGTCTGGCGGCCAGGCGCTTTGTGCAACTGCTGCGCGAGCGCTGAGCCTCCATGGGCTGGCCTCCAACATCTGGTCTTGAAGACAAAAAAGCTTAAGGAGCAGAATGTACAAGCGCCAGCCGCTAGTCATTCCATAGCGAATCAATTTGCACTGCACAGGAGTTTCAATACATGCCCCGTCAGCCCGCCAAAGCCGCCCCCGCTACCTCGTCTGCCGCGCAGGCCGAACCCGATCGCCAGCCAGCGCGCAAGCGCCTGCCGTTTCCGACCAGCGAATCGGTACAGGCCACCAAGGCAGCCAAGCCATCGCCCTCCCGGCCTGTGTCGCGCAAAAAGCCCGCCGCCAAAACCGTGAGCCGGACCGCTGCGCCTGCGGCAAAAGCGCCCGCCTTGTCCTTGGTCTATCCTTTCGAGACCAAGGACAAGGCACTGCGCAAGCTATGGCAGCCCTGGCAACCGGGTCAGCCACGAGACAGTCGTTTGACCACCGGACACCCTCGGCCCGCAGTGGAGTTGCAGAAGTTCGACCCGTCCGCCAAGCCCTTCTCCTCCGACAAGGGCAAGCAATATGACAAGGACAGCGTGAACCAGCTGGCCGAGGCTCTGGACGGGCTGCAGAATATTTTCTATGCCGACCGGCGTTTCAAGCTGCTGGTCATCCTGCAGGGCATGGATGCCGCGGGCAAGGACGGCACGCTGCGCGCGGTCTTCGGTCGCATGTCGCCGCTGGGCGTGCGCACCGTGGGCTGGAAGGCGCCCACCGAAACCGAGAAGGCGCATGACTATCTGTGGCGCATTCACCAGCAGTTGCCGGGTGCGGGCGAGATCGTGCTCTTCAACCGCAGCCAGTACGAGGATGTGCTGGTGCCCGTGGTCAACGGCTGGCTCACGCCCGAGCAGCAGAACCAGCGCTATGCGCAGATCAACGACTTCGAGCGCATGCTCAGCGAGACCGGCACGGTGATCGTCAAGTTCATGCTGCACATCAGCAAGGACGAACAGCGCGAGCGGCTGCAGCAGCGGCTGGACGACCCCTGCAAGCACTGGAAGTTCGACGAGAACGACCTCAAGGTACGCGCCCAGTGGGACGACTACCAGCAGGCCTACGGCCAGCTGCTGGGCGCCACGCACACGCCCTGGGCACCCTGGACCATCGTGCCCGCCGACTCCAAGACCCACCGCAATCTGATGGTGGCCACGGTGTTGCGCGAGGTGCTGGGCAATCTGGAGCTCAAATATCCGCCCGGGGCACCGGCGCTGGATCACATCAAGGTCCGGTGACGCACACAGCTCCCGCCGCCATCAGAGCTCGCATATAGCTCTCAAAAAGAGAGCTGTCAGCGTTTGTTCTCAATGATTTTCAGATTGGAAAATATCTGAAATCATTCATCAAAAGTCGCTAACAGCTCCTCTTTTTGAAAACTACCGGGACAGATCAGAACTGCCAGCCCAGTGCGCCCAGGCCGTCGAACTCCATCTCGAAGCGATCGCCGGCTTGAAGCGGCATGCAGCCGCACCAGGTTCCCGTCGTCACCACAGTGCCGGCAGGCACGCTGCCGTATTCGCGCGCCACATGCTGCAGCCAGTCCACCAGCAGCCAGGCCGGATCGCCCAGGCTGTGCGTTCCGGTAAAGCGCTGTGGCGGGCCGTCATTCACGGTCACCGTGCACCGCTGTCGGGCCCAGTCGCGGCCGGCAATGACGGAAGCACTCTGCCACTCGCCCAGCGCCAGTCCGCCATGGCATTGGCCGTCGGCCAGCAAGGCCAGGGCCGGGGCCTTGAGGCCGTCGCGCCAGCGCACATCCACCCATTCCACGGCCACGCAGGCGGCGTCCACCAGCGCCAGCGCGCTGTCGTAATCGAGGGCTGCGGCCTGATCGGCGCTCACATCCAGGCCTATGCGCAGGGCGATCTCAGCCTCGGCACAGCGCAGATTGAAGACGGTGTCGGGCGCGGGCACCGGATTCACGCCCTGGCGAATGCCGTCCTCGGGCAGCGGCACATGCAGCAGCGCGGCGTTGCGGCCCGGGCCGCCGGACTTCCAGTAGCGCGGCGCGCGATCGGCGGGCCACCAGTTCCAGGTGCGCGCCAGCGCGCTTTGCACGGCACGGGCATCGGCGGCATCGCGCATCAGCGCCGCCACGTCGGCGCCCTGGGCCTGAGCCGTGCCTAGTTTGCGCGACCACCACAGCGCATCGGTCGTGGCATAGCTGTCCTCGGGCAAATCGGGCCACAACGTCTTCCAGTCGGGCAGCACCTCGTCCTGCGTCTGCAACTCGGGAGCCAGACCTATGGGCGGGGTATTGGCAAACGGTGCCGGGCCGCACCAGCCGCTTTTGCAATCATTGTTTTCAGACATGACGGCAATGATTGCAAATTTCCGGTCTCCATGTCAGCAGCTCAGTGCTTGGCCCACATCCAGAGCGGCTTTCAGATGGTTATGCACAAAATGCATAGCATCGCAAACAAGAAGCCTTGGACAGGAAAATTCGGCGCGCGCACACTGTGAATCCCGGACAGCAAGGGCTTACAACGACCTTGCTCCACTCAGTCAACCAGGCCTACATCATGCAAGCCAAAGACTCTTCAGCGCTGTCCACAGCGCATGCTCTGCCTTCCTACCTCAACCCCGATCATCTCGGTCCCTGGGGCATTTATCTGCAACAGGTCGACCGTGTCACCCCCTACCTGGGCTCGCTGGCCCGCTGGGTGGAAACACTCAAGCGCCCCAAGCGCATCCTGGTCGTCGATGTCCCCATCGAGATGGACGACGGCCGTATCGCACACTTCGAGGGCTACCGCGTGCAGCACAACCTGAGCCGCGGTCCCGGCAAAGGCGGTGTGCGCTTCCACCAGGATGTGACGCTGTCTGAAGTGATGGCGCTGTCGGCCTGGATGAGCATCAAGAATGCAGCCGTGAACGTGCCCTACGGCGGCGCCAAGGGCGGCATCCGTGTCGACCCGCGAACGCTGTCCAAGGCCGAGCTGGAGCGCCTGACACGCCGCTATACCAGCGAAATCGGTCTGCTGATCGGCCCCACCAAGGACATTCCGGCACCTGACGTGAACACCAACGGCCAGGTCATGGCCTGGATGATGGACACCTACTCCATGAACACGGGCGCCACGGCCACCGGCGTGGTCACGGGCAAGCCCGTGGACCTGGGCGGATCGCTGGGCCGTGTCGAGGCCACGGGCCGCGGCGTGTTCACCGTGGGCGTGGAAGCCGCCAAGCTCACCGGCCTGAATGTGCATGGCGCACGCGTGGCCGTGCAGGGCTTCGGCAATGTGGGCGGCACTGCGGGCAAGCTGTTTGCCGATGCCGGAGCCAAGGTCGTGGCCGTGCAGGACCATACGGGCACCATTCAGAACGCCAATGGCCTGGATGTGACGGCATTGCTGGAGCATGTGGGCAACACCGGCGGTGTGGGTGGCTTTGCCGGTGGCGAAGCCATGGATGCAGCCGCCTTCTGGGGCGTGGATTGCGACATCCTGATCCCTGCGGCACTGGAAGGCCAGATCACCGAGGAAAACGCTGGCCAGATCAAGGCCAAGCTCGTGATCGAAGGTGCCAACGGCCCCACCACTCCCGAGGCCGACGACATCCTCAGCGAAAAAGGCGTGCTGGTTCTGCCCGACGTGATTGCGAATGCCGGCGGCGTGACCGTGAGCTACTTCGAGTGGGTGCAGGATTTCTCCAGCTTCTTCTGGACCGAAGACGAGATCAACGCCCGTCTGGTGCGCATCATGCAGGAAGCCTTTGCCGGCGTCTGGGCCGTGGCCCAGGAGCACAAGGTGACACTGCGCACCGCCACCTTCATCGTGGCCTGCAAGCGCATTCTCCATGCCCGCGAGGCACGCGGCCTGTATCCATGACCTGCCTCTGAGCGGCTTTGCCGCTTCCCCCTCTCTGGCATCAACCGGAAGGGGGATACCGGCTTCGCCATCGGTCTGGCCCTAGCTTGCCGTCTCTTGGAGAGGGCAAGCGGCTTTGAGGCCCAAACGAAAAAAGCCTTCTGTTTCCAGAAGGCTTTTTGTTTGGTTGCGCGAGAAGGATTTGAACCTCCGACCTTTGGGTTATGAGCCCAACGAGCTACCAGACTGCTCCATCGCGCGGTAATTTGTTTCTCAACAGCAGTCGCTGTGTCGATAGGCGCAATTGTAGCCTAAATCGGCCTGTCATGCGGAGCAGTTATATAAACACGCGCTTTTTATGGTTACTGGCTCTGAGATTTGTCGCCGGCTCCCCCATGGGCAGCAGCAATTGCCGCCCATGCCAGTCGGTATAGTTGCCGCCCATGGCCAAAGAGAAAACCACTTTCACCTGCAACGCCTGTGGCGGCACCAGCCCGCGCTGGCTGGGCAAATGCCCGGGCTGCGGCGCCTGGAACACACTGGTCGAGACCGTGGCCGACTCCGCCTCGGGCGGCAAGAACCGCCTGAGCCAGCCTCAAGGCTATGCAGGTCTGGCCAATGCCCAGCCCGTCACCCCGCTGTCGGCCATCGAGGCCCAGGATGTGGCGCGCACGCCCAGCGGCATCGAGGAGCTGGACCGCGTGCTGGGCGGCGGCGTGGTCGAAGGCGGCGTGGTGTTGATTGGCGGAGACCCAGGAATAGGTAAGTCCACACTTCTTTTGCAGGCCATGGATGCCTTGCATCGTATTGGCCTGCCCACGCTCTATGTGACGGGCGAGGAAAGCGGCGCCCAGGTGGCACTGCGCTCGCGCCGGCTGGGGCTGGACAACAGCCAGGTCAATGTGCTGGCCGAGATCCAGCTCGAGAAAATCCTGGCCACCGTGGAGGCCACTCAGCCCGCCGTGGTGGTGATTGACTCGATCCAGACGGTGTATTCGGACCAGCTCTCCTCGGCTCCAGGATCCGTGGCCCAAGTACGCGAATGCGCGGCCCATCTGACGCGCGCGGCCAAGACCACGGGCATCACCATCATTTTGGTGGGCCATGTGACCAAGGACGGCGCGCTGGCCGGCCCGCGCGTGCTCGAGCACATGGTGGACACGGTGCTCTACTTCGAAGGCGACACGCACAGCAACTTCCGCCTGGTGCGCGCGATCAAGAACCGCTTTGGCGCCGTCAACGAGATCGGCGTCTTCGCGATGACGGAAAAAGGCCTCAAGGGCGTGACCAACCCCAGCGCCATCTTTCTGAGTCAGCACAGCGAGCCCGTGCCCGGCAGTTGCGTGCTGGTGACGCTGGAGGGCACGCGCCCCATGCTGGTGGAAATCCAGGCCCTTGTGGACCAGGGCGGCCCGGCCGCGCGCCGCCTCTCGGTCGGCCTGGACCGCGACCGGCTGGCCATGCTGCTGGCGGTGCTCAACCGCCATGCGGGCGTGGCCTGCGCCGACCAGGATGTCTTCGTCAACGCCGTGGGCGGTGTGCGCATCAATGAGCCTGCGGCTGACCTGGCGGTGATGTTGGCAATCACTTCCAGCCTGCGCGGCAAGTCGCTGCCCAAGGGCTTTATTGCGTTTGGCGAGGTCGGTCTGGCCGGTGAGGTGCGCCCAGCACCTCGCGGCCAGGAGCGACTCAAGGAGGCGGCAAAGCTGGGATTCACCGTCGCAGTGGTCCCCAAGGCCAATGCCCCCAAGAAGCCCATCGCCGGCCTGACCATTCATGCCGTGGAGCGCGTGGATGAAGCCATCAACATCGTGCGCGGCATTGGTTGATGTATTTTGATAGCTGCTTGCGCCTTTCAGTCATCGATATCAGCTAGTAAATGATCTGAAATCGTTTATTGAAATACGCATGCAGCTACTGTTTTTGAAAACCCCTTGATCACATCAGCCTGTACGGGCATACGCACTGTCCGCACACTCAAACCCATACCCTCGTAAGACAATAAGCCCATGAATTTGCGCAATATTTTGGTTCCCCTGGGCTTGATCGTGCTGGTGATCGCGGCCTACAACTCTGCGGGCTGGCCCGGCGTGGCGGCCGTGGCAGGCGGCATCATCATGTGGGTGCTGCTGCACTTCACGCGCCTGATGTCCATCATGAAGAAGGCGTCGGACCGGCCTATCGGCTATGTGGGCAGCGCCGTGATGCTCAATGCCAAGCTCAAGCCCAAGGCCCCTCTTGTCCATGTGGTGGCCATGACCCGCTCTCTGGGCCAGCGCCTGTCCGAAGAGGGCCAGAGCCCCGAGATCTACCGCTGGACCGACGGCACACAATCCTATGTGACCTGCGAGTTTGTCGCGGGCCGTCTCATGAAGTGGGAGCTGCAGCGTCCCGAGCAAAAGGAAGACACGGCGACTGACTCACAAGCAACAGACCGGACATCGGCGCCGACCTCCCCCTAAAATGGCAGCTTCAGGAGACAAGCGCTGCCGCCGACCCGGCAGCAGCGCCCGCCGAACACACAACCCATAGAGGATGGTTTTATGAGCCCTGTTGTTCCCTCGATGTCCGACCGCGACGGAAAGATCTGGATGGATGGCCAGCTGGTGGAATGGCGCGACGCCAAGATCCACGTGCTGACCCACACGCTGCACTATGGCTGCGGCGCCTTTGAAGGCGTGCGCGCCTATGAAACCGAACAGGGCACGGCCATCTTCCGCCTCGAAGAGCACACCAAGCGCCTGTTCAACAGCGCCAAGATCCTGCGCATGCAGATCCCGTTCAGCCAGGAGCAGGTCAACCAGGCCCAGGTCGAGGTGGTCAAGGCCAACGGTCTCAAATCCTGCTATCTGCGCCCGCTGACCTGGATCGGCGACCGCAAGCTGGGCGTCTCGCCCAAGGGCAACACCATCCACCTGATGGTGGCTGCCTGGGCCTGGGGCGCCTATCTGGGCGAGGAAGGCATGCAGCGCGGCATCCGCACCAAGATTTCCAGCTTCACCCGCCACCATGTGAACATCACCATGAGCCAGGCGAAGGCGGTGAGCAACTACACCAACTCCATCCTGGCCAATACCGAGGCTCTGGACGACGGCTACGACGAGGCCATTTTGCTGGACGCATCGGGCTTTGTCTCCGAAGGATCGGGCGAGAACATCTTTGTGATCAAGGATGGCGTGATCTACACACCCGACCTGTCCGCCGGCGCACTCAACGGCATCACGCGCAACACCGTGCTGCACATCTGCAAGGACCTGGGCCTGGAAGTGGTGCAAAAGCGCATCACCCGTGATGAACTGTATATCTCGGACGAGCTGTTCTTCACCGGCACCGCCGCAGAAGTCACGCCCATCCGCGAAGTGGACCGCGTGCAGATCGGCGAAGGCCGCCGCGGCCCGATCACCGAGAAAATCCAGGCGGCCTACTTTGACATCGTCAACGGCCGCAATCCCAAGTACGCACACTGGCTGACCTTGGTATAAATCACCCCCCTGGGCGGCTTTGCCGCTTCCCCCTCGGGGGACAGCACCGTCGCTCAGGGACGGCCCTTGCTTGGTGCTTCTGACCTCAATTGCGCCAGTATTTCCGGCCATGCTTCATTATTGAAAACACGAAAGACACGAG
Organism: Comamonas sp. HJ-2; assembly: GCF_053615495.1. Classification (NCBI taxonomy): domain Bacteria; kingdom Pseudomonadati; phylum Pseudomonadota; class Betaproteobacteria; order Burkholderiales; family Comamonadaceae; genus Comamonas; species Comamonas sp. HJ-2. The sequence goes on from NZ_JBSIFD010000004.1 coordinate 151,539, forward strand.
AAATGACCACGAATGCCGTCGTCGAACTGGCCGCCAAAGACCTCAACGCACAAGGTGGCGTGTTCTGCCCCAGCCCCAAGGCCGACATGAAGCTGTGGAACAGCCACCCCAAGGTCTATCTGGACGTGGCCAAGACCGGCGACGCCAAATGCCCTTATTGCGGCACGACCTACCGCCTCAAGGCCGGTGAGGTGTTTGCCGGCGGACATTGATTCCTTCGATCCCCAAGGCATCTGGTCGCTCCAGCGGACGACCAGATGCTTTTTTCATTTGCGAGCCACGATAGCGAACCATGCGCATTCTTCACTTTGTTACCGGAGGCTTCTCCGGTGCCACCCAGGTCGCCGTGGACCTGAGCCTGGCCGCGCTGCGCACGCCCGGCCATGAGGTTCTGCTGGTGCTGCGCCACAAGCCCAGCACGGACGAGCGCAAGATCGAGGCCCTGCGCCAGCAAGGCCTGCAGGTCATCGTGGTCTCCAACTGGCTGCATGCACTGACTGTCTGGGAGCTGCGCAAGATCATTCGCGGCTTCAGGCCCGATGCGGTGTTCGCCCACGGCTTCAGCGACCATATCTGGGGCAGGCGCGCTGCTGCAGCCGAGGGTGTGGCGCATATCTTTCATGTGGAGCACAACTCGCGCGAGCGCTACACGCCGCGTCGTCTGCGCCAGGCCCTGGCACTGGAGCCCTTCACCCAGGCCCATATCGGCGTCTCCGAAGGCGTCAGGACCAGCCTGGTGGAGCGCGGTTTCCCGGCCGAAAAATGCATTGCCATCTGCAACGGCATCGACCTGACGCGCTTTCCCCAGGAGGCCATGCCCCCGCTATGGCTGGAGCGCGAACCCGCGATTTACATGGCCTCGCGCTTTGCCCGCCAGAAGGATCACGACACGCTGATCAGGGCTATGGCCACTCTCAGGCAACGCGGCCTGAGGCCCACACTCTATCTGGCCGGCGCGGGCAAGAGCTCGCTCAGGACCAAGGCCGAGCGACTGGTGGCCGAGCTCGGACTGGAGCAGCAGGTGTGCTTCCTCGGCAATGTCTCGGATCTGCCCCAGCGGCTGTCGAGAACGCAGATCTTTGTTCTGGCCACGCATTGGGAAGGCATGCCCCTGGCCCTGGTGGAAGGCATGGCCGCAGGCTGTGCCTGTGTGGTCTCCGATGTCATAGGCGCCCGAGAAGTCGTGAGCCCCGAGGTGAACGGCCTGCGTGTGCCGCAATCCGATCCCGGCGCCATGGCCGATGCATTGCAAAGACTGCTGCAGGATACGGCCCTGGCCCAGCGTCTGGGCTCGGCCGCGCGGGCGCATGCACTCGCCCACTACGGGCGCGAGCAGATGTGGAGCCAGTATCAGGGCCTGCTCAAGGCCTGAGAACCGCCGCGACCTGGGGTTTTGAGGCTCGCAGATTGCCCCAGTTCAATGCCAGCTTCATCTTGAACTTGCGCAATTTCTGCAGGCGACTCGCAGGCGCCGCCTGCTGGGCCCAGATGCTGCTGACCTCGCTGGTGTCGTCCAGGGCGATGACCGAGGGATAGACCCCGTAAACGCGCAAATCGTTTTCAAACCAGAAGCGGATATCCACATCCACCGGCCTGTCGAACGGCATGCGCGTTTCCAGCATCTTGCGCGCGCCGCTGCGGCTGATGACATAGCCGGCGGCAAAGCTGGGCACCCGCTGATAGGAGATCAGCTGCAGGGCACCCGCGACCAGCGGGCCTTGGTTGGCGATCTTTTCCGGCTCGCGCCCGTAGAGCTTGATCATGTCCCAGCTGCCATCTGCGGGGAGTGCCTCTATCGCAGCCAGCGCCTGCGGCAGCTGCGGCAGCAGCCGCACATCATCTTCGAAGACCACCATGGCTGGCGCATCGCTGCCCAGCAGCAGCTGCCATGACCTCAGATGACTGGCGTAACAGCCCTTCTCGCCGTTGCTCAGGGGCTTGAAATAGCGGCCATGGCTTTGCGGCGCGCAAAAGAAGGCCTTTTGCTCGGCCTCGGACAGATCCGCCCACCACACGGCAGGCAAGCGCGACGCCGTCAGCCCCATTTGCGCGAACTGGGCTGTCATGCGCTCGCGACGCTCCGCGTCCTTGGACAAATTGATAAAGACAATGGGTAATGACGACATACACTTCTGCACCGAATACAAGACCTGCAGTGTAGGTTGAAGCCAACCGCCACGCAGGAGAACCTGATTGACAACTATGAATGTGCCTACACAAGCCACACCTCGAACCGACAAGCGGACTGCTGCTCTTGCTCATGCCCTCGATGCCGCCTGCTTTGCATTCTTTGCGCTGAGTCTTTGCGTCCCCTCTGGCTACTCTTACGGATCCACGGCCCTGGCTCTTTTGACTCTCGCCGGTTGTATCGCGGCCCGCCCCCAAGGCCTTGCCAGGCGCGAGACTTTCGTGCTGGTGGGCCTGCTGCTGGTGCTGGGCCTGCTCTGGAGCCTGTCCTTCGACCACTGGTTCTCGGCGGCGGGCTGGGGTTATGGTGCGAAATACGCGCTGGCCGCTCTCTGCCTCTGGTATCTGAGCAAAACCGGTCTCCGGCTCACGGCCATTGTCTGGGGCCTGGCTCTGGGTAGTGTGGGTGCTCTGGCGATTGCCGCCTATCAGGCCGGCGTGCTCAAGATGCCGCGTGTTTCGGGCTTTACCAATGCCATCCAGTATGGTGGCATCGCCATGTATATGGGTTTTGCCACCTTGTCCCTGGCTTTGCTGGGCCGCTGGAGCAAGTCTCAAACAGCAGCCCTGGGGCTAATGGCTGCATGCGGTATTTATGCGTCCTTTCTTTCCGACTCCCGCGGCTCCTGGGTCGTGATCCCGCTGCTGATTGCGGCCATCTGGCTGATGGCATGGCTCAATGGCTACAAGCGTCTGGCCAGCATGACGGCGGGAGCCATGCTGCTGCTCGGGCTGATCGTGGCAGTGCCGGCCTACCCAAAGCTCGAGCAGCGCAGCGCCGAAGCCGCGCGTGAAGTCTCACAGTATCTGCAGGACCCCCAGAAATATGCGGTGACCTCGGTCGGCCAGCGCCTGGAGCAATGGCGGCTTGCGATTCATCTGATCGAGCAGCGTCCCTTCAGCGGCTGGGGACTGGCCGGCTACCCTGCGGCCAAGAAGCAAATGGTCGATCAAGGCCTGGCTCACCCTTCGGTCATGGAATATGGGCATGCGCACAATGAAATCCTGGACATGTGGGTCAAGCGCGGGCTGCCGGGTCTGATCCTGCTGCTGGCGTTCTATGCCGTGCCTGCAGCCATTTTCTGGCCCACGCAGCGCCGTCTGGCCCACGCCGATGCGGCGCAGCGCTCCAAGCTGCTGGCTCTGCGCGCGGCCGCCACGCTGCTGCCGCTGGCCTACTTCGGCTTTGGCTGGACCCAGGTGTTCTTCGCGCACAACAGCGGAAACATGTTCTATATTTTCAGCCTCGCCGTGCTCTGGGGCGGTATTTGCAGAATGGAAACCCAGTCTGCAGTCACCAAAACTCAGTCCTGAGACCTGCCCGGCAAACCCAGGGCCAGAGCTCCCAGAGCCCCCTGGCCCAGGGCAAAGACACCATACAAGAGCCCAACCCCAACCGCTAGTACCGCAGGTACTCCGAAGGGAGCCAGGGCTGCCACTGCAGCGGCTTCACGGGTGCCCCAGCCACCCACACTCACCGGCAATGCCGCCATCAGGAACACGGGGGCGATGACAAAGGCCCAGACGACCAGTGGCAAATGCAGGCCCAGAGCGATCGCGCCGCAGGCCAGCGCAGCAGCAGACAGCAGTTGCACGAGTGCCGAGGATGCCGCCTGCAGCCAGAGCTGCGAAAGAAAGTCAGGGCGGTTGGCCGCCGTACGCACAGGCTCCAGCCATGCACCAGGCAACTTGAACCAGTGGCTGCGCAGACCCTGCAGCAAGGCCCAGGGCAGCAGCAGCCAGATCACGGTGACGGCAAGCAGCAGCGTGATGAAGAGAGCGGTATTCAGGTGCACCCAGGGGGCCAGCGTGGAAGCGCAGGCCACTGCCCCCAGGCCGCCGATCGCGCACAGCATCCACAGACCGCTGACGCGATCCAGAATCACCGACAGATTGCTTGCCGCCTTGGTCTGCCCGGTCTTCTGCAGCGCAATCGCACGATAGACATCACCGCCCACAACAGCGCCAGGCAGCAACACATTCAGGCCAATCGCCTGAAAATACCAGCGCATGCCTGAGGCCAGCGACATCTCGGCCCCGAGCCACCGCGCCATGGCGCGCCAGCGCCATGCCGACACTGCGTTCGAGGCAATGGAAATCCCCAAGCCCCCCAGCAACCACCAGGGGCTGGCCTGTTGCAGCCGGCCCCACAGTTGCACAGGGTTGGCGAGATAGACAACGGCTGCCAGCAAAGCGATGCCCATCAGGGCCCGGACAAACGCCTTTCGCGCCTTGCTCACAGAACCGCGGTCTCGGTTTTCGCGGCCTTGTCTGCAGGCTTGTGTTCGACAGCGCCGTAATCCTTGGCGTAGTACTGCAGGCCGCTGCCCGACTCGTAATAGATGCGCGTCAGCAGCTCGCCGATCAGGCCCGCCGCGATGAACTGCATGCCCATCAACACCAGCATGACCCCCGCCATCAAGAGGGGCCGGCCGCCAATCGATTCACCCATGATCTTCTGTGCCAGCAGCCACAGCAGGATCAGCACGCCAGGCGTTGCCATCCACAGCCCCATGCCGCCGAAGGCATGCAGCGGACGCTGGCGAAAGCGCATGAAAAAGACAATGAAGATCAGATCCAGAATCACCCGGAAAGTGCGATCTATACCGTATTTGGAAACACCGCGCGTGCGTGCATGGTGACGCACCGGAATCTCAGTGATACGCGCGCCGGCATCACGCGCCAGTGAAGGAATGAAGCGGTGCATCTCGCCATAGAGGCGAATGCGGTCGATGATCTCGCGGCGGTAGGCCTTCAATGCACAGCCGTAATCATGCAGCTGCACATTGGTGAATTTGGAAATCAGGCGGTTGGCCAGCACCGAGGGCAGGCGGCGCGACAGCGCCTTGTCCTGGCGGTTCTTGCGCCAGCCCGAGATCATGTCCACATCGGGATCGTTTTCCAGACGCTCCAGCAACAGCGGAATATCGCCGGGTTCGTTTTGCAGGTCGGCATCCAGCGTGACCACATACCGGCCGCGCACCCGGTCAAAGCCGGCCTGCAGGGCACTGGACTGGCCGTAGTTGCGCACCAGACAGACGGCACGCACCCAGGGGTGCTGCTCGGCCAGCTCGCGCAGACGCCTGGCACTGCCATCCGTCGAGCCATCGTCCACCGCAATCAGTTCGTAGCTCAGCGGCTGGGTGCGCATGGCCTCGTCAATGCGGGCCACCAGGTCGGGCAGATTATCGAACTCGTTATAAACAGGAACAACGATGGAAACTTCGGGATTGGAATCGTGCACGGACGTCATGCTCAATGATTTTGGATAACAGTCACCTATACTAACTGAATACCCCAGGTGCCATTTGCGCCAGGCCCATTGTTTGGCCTGCAAAGCCAAGCGCAATCGTAAGTGCGCACTATCAAAACATGTGCACCCGCCAAATCCTATGGCATCAAACTCCTCGACTTCTATTCGCCCAGACTGGCAACAGACCCTTTATGCCAAGCCATGGATATGGCTGGCTCTTTTAGTTTTTGCCCATATCGTTTCCCGTATCAGCATTTCAGCAGGCATGAAATGGGATGAGTCCGAACAGATTCTCTGGGCCCAGCAATTGCAGCTGGGTTATGGCCCGCAGCCGCCTCTGTATACCTGGATGCAATGGGCGGTCTGTCAGCTTCTCGGCCCTTCGGTGCTGGCACTGGCATTGCTCAAACATCTGCTGATTGCCCTGGCCTATTGCCTGGCATGGTTGGCTGGCCGGCAGTTGCTGGGTCAGAAAGGTGCCTGGTGGGTTGCCGCAGGTCTGCTGCTGATGCCGCCCTTCGGCTGGGACTCGCTGCGCGACCAGACGCATACGGTGATGGTGACGGCCATGACCATGGGCTTGTGGTGGGCCGTGCTGCGCCAGGTTCAAAAGCCGCAGGCCGTCAATTTTGTTTTGATCGGCCTCTTCTGCGGTCTGGGCATGCTGTCCAAATACAGCTATGCCATGCTCATTGGCGCCTTGTTCCTGGCCTCCATGACGGTGGCACAGGTCCGCTCGGCCATCTTCGCCAGGGGCTGGTGGCTGGCTCCGCTGGTGGGCTTGCTGGTGTTTGCGCCCCATGGCTTCTGGCTGGCTTCGCACTGGGGCATGGCAACCACCGAGACCGTACAGAAGATGTCCATCTCCACCGAGGCCTCGCATCTGAAAGGTCTGGGCAATCTGCTCAAGGCCCTGCTTTCGACCTTGGGCCTGTGGCTGATTGCCGCTCTGATCAGCTACCGCTCCAGACTCTGGAGACCAGGCATCAATGCGTCTTTGCCGGCCCAGGTCTGGGCCAGGCCTTTGCTGCGCAACTACCTGCTCATCATTGCCGTCTGCCTGCTGGCCATGGTGCTGGCTGCCGATGTCACGGACTTCAAGCAGCGCTGGATGCTGCCTCTGACGGCTGTTGCCCCCTTGGCCCTCTATGTCTGGCGCCCGGCACTGCTGGAACAAGGCGTGGGCCGCCTGTTCACCGTCTTCGTCATCGTCTTTGCCCTGATCTTTCTGATCATGGCCACGCTGCGCCCTTGGCAGGGCGGCCGCAAGAACGATCCCGACGAACTCAACCACCCGGTCAAGACGCTGGCCCAGGAACTGCGCCAGGCCGGCTACAGCGGCAAGGGAGTCATCGTCGGCTCGGACCATATGCTGGCGGCCATGCTGCATTCGCAGTTCCCGCAAACATACGCCCTGGGCTGCTCTGATGGCGCACTGCTGAGGCAATGTCTATCTCAGGCCGGTGCCGATACCACAGGCGGCCTGCTGCTGATCACACGCGCCGACAAGCCCGTCGCGGGCTGGTGGGACGGCATCTTCACCACCCAGGCAAAAACCGCGCTGCAGACACTGAGCATGCCTTTCGAGAAAATGCCTGCCAGCGCAACACCTGCGCAATACCAATATCTCTGGATTGCCCCATGAATCCCGTCCTGATCACCGGCTGTGCCGGCTTTATCGGCATGCATTGCGCCAAGCGACTGCTTGAGCAAGGCGTGCCCGTGCTTGGTATCGACAACCTCAACAACTACTACGACGTGGCGCTCAAGCATGCCCGCCTCGCCGAGTTGCGCCCACACGCCCACTTCCGCTTTGTGGAACTCGATCTGGCGGACCGGCAAGGCATGGCCGACCTGTTTGCCGAGGCAGCCCCGAGCAAAGTTCTGCACCTGGCCGCACAAGCCGGTGTGCGCTACTCCATCGATCAGCCCGACGACTACACCGATTCGAATCTGCTGGGCTTTGGCAATATCTTGCAAGGCTGCCGCAAGCACCAGGTCGAGCATCTGGTCTATGCCAGCAGCTCCAGCGTCTATGGCGGCAACACCAGGATGCCGTTTGCCGAAAGCGATGCGGTGGACCACCCCATCAGCTACTATGCGGCCACCAAGAAGGCCAATGAGCTGATGGCCCATAGCTATGCGCACCTCTACGGCATTCCCACCACAGGCCTGCGCTTCTTCACGGTGTACGGCCCCTGGGGCCGCCCCGACATGGCCTTGTTCAAGTTCACCAAGGCCATGCTGGCAGGCGAGAGCATCGATGTCTATGGCGAAGGCAAGCTGGTGCGCGACTTCACCTATATCGACGATATCGTCGAAGGCATCATGCGCGTGCTGGACAAGCCCGCCACGCCCGACGCCGGCTATGACAGCCGGAACCCCAATCCCGGCACCAGCACCGCGCCCTATCGCATCTTCAATATCGGCAACAACTCGCCCACCGTGCTGATGGACTACATCGCAGCACTGGAGGGCGCCCTGAAAATTACCGCCCGCAAGCAAATGCTGCCCATACAGCCCGGCGACATGCACAGCACCTCGGCCGACACGCGTGCCCTGCAAGCCTGGGTCGGCTTCTCGCCGGCCATGCCCGTGGCCACCGGCGTGCAGCATTTTGTGGATTGGTATCGCTCTTTTTATCGCGTATGAAAGTTACTGTCTTTGGTACCGGCTATGTCGGTCTTGTGCAAGGTGCCGTGCTGGCCGATGTCGGCCACCAGGTGCTTTGCGTGGATGTGGATGAGAAGAAAGTCGCGGCACTCAAGGCCGGACAGATTCCCATCCATGAACCAGGCCTCGATGCACTCGTCATCAACAACCAGCAACTGGGCCGTTTGCAGTTCACCACCAATGCCGCCGAAGGCGTGGCGCACAGCGAGCTGATCTTTCTGGCCGTGGGCACGCCGCCCGACGAAGACGGCAGCGCCGACCTGCAATATGTGCTGGCCGTGGCCCGCACCATCGCCCAGCACATGGACGGACCGCGCATCGTCATCAACAAATCGACCGTGCCCGTGGGCACGGCGGACAAGGTCTCGGCCGTGATTGCCGAAGGCCTTGCACAGCGCAATCTGCAGCATGCGTTCGACGTGGTGTCCAACCCCGAGTTCCTCAAGGAGGGTGCGGCCGTGGGCGACTGCCAGCGCCCGGACCGCATCATCATCGGCACCGGCAACCCGGCTTCCGAAGCCAAGCTGCGCGAGCTCTACGCTCCCTTCAACCGCAATCGCGACAAGATCGTGATGATGGATGTCCGAAGCGCCGAGCTGACCAAATATGCGGCCAATGCCATGCTGGCGACCAAGATCAGCTTCATGAACGAGATTGCCAACCTGGCGGAAAAGCTGGGAGCCAACGTGGAGGCCGTGCGCCGCGGCATTGGCAGCGACCCGCGCATCGGCTACCACTTCATCTACCCGGGCGTGGGCTATGGCGGCAGTTGCTTTCCCAAGGACGTGAAGGCGCTGATCCACACCGCCAGGGAGGTCGAGTTTGAGCCTCTGTTGCTCAATGCCGTAGAGGACCGCAACCATGCCCAGCGCAATGTGCTGTTTGAGCGCATCAGCGCCTTCTACAGCGGCCAGCTTGAGGGCAAGATCATCGCCGTCTGGGGCCTGGCTTTCAAGCCCAATACCGACGATATGCGCGAAGCGCCCAGCCGCAATCTTCTGGAGTCTCTCTGGGCCGCCGGTGCCAAGGTGAAAGCCTACGATCCCGTTGCCATGAAGGAAGCCCGTCGCATCTACGGCGAGCGTGCCGACCTGGAGCTGGTGGATAGCCCCCTGGCTGCCGTGCAGGATGCAGACAGTCTGGCCATCGTGACCGAATGGCAGATCTTCCGTGCGCCGGACTTCGACCTGCTGGCCGCAACACTGAACGACAGAATGATTTTTGACGGCCGCAACCTCTACGAGCCTGCCCTGCCTGCCAGCCATGGCCTGGGCTATGTCTCCATAGGCCGCCCCGCCCAGCAGCCGCGCTGAAACAAAAAGCCCCGCAGGCAGAAACCTGCGGGGCTTTTTTCCGGGCAGCGGCTCAGGACAGCGGCAGGCAGATCACAAAGCTCGCACCGCTGCGGCCGTCCTGGCGCGCCTCGCAGTGCACGGTGCCGCCATGGCGCTCGGCGATCGAACGCACCAGCGACAGGCCCAGGCCCACGCCGCCGGAGCGCTCGCTGGCCCCGGGCAGGCGATAGAACTTCTCGAAGATACGCTCGCGCTGCGCCTTGGGAACCCCGGGGCCGTGATCCTCGACACGGATCAACGCCATGCCATCCTGTTTGGACAGGGACAGAGTGATCTCGCCCTCGCTGTAGCGGCGCGCATTCTCCAGCAGATTGCGCACGGCACGACGCAGCAGTTTCGCGATCCCCTGCACCTCAAGCGGACCATCGGTCTGCATCTCCAGATCGGCATCGATGCGCGCGCATTCCTCGGCCGCCAGACCGATCAGATCGACCGACTCCACCGTGCCCACATCGACCTCGCTGGAGTCCAGGCGGCTGGCCAGCAGGATCTCGTCGACCAGTTGGTCAAGCTCGCCAATATTGCGCTGGATCTCGGCCTTGGCGCGTGCGCTGGCCGGGTCGTCCCCCATGAACTCCAGGCCCATGCGAATGCGCGTCAACGGCGAGCGCAGTTCATGCGAGGCGTTGGCCAACAGAGATTTGTGAGAGGTCATCAAGGTCTCTATGCGCGCTGCAGCAGCGTTGAACTGGTGCGCCAGATCCGCCACCTCGTCATGCCCATGCTCGGGGACACGCACCGACAGATCACCCTCGCCAAAGCGCTTGACGCCGCGCTGCAGGTTTTCCAGACGCTTGAGCAGACGGCGAATGATGGGGAACACGCCCACAACCACTGCCACGCCGACCAGGCCCAGCATCCACAGAAAGCCGAACGGCGGCCGCAGCCAGAAGGCGACGGCACCGTCACGCGGGGGAGGGCGGCCCTCACGCCACTCACGTGGCGCCATCCATAGCTCATAGACCTGCCCGTCCCGGGCGGCAATTTCAAAACGCACGCCATCCACGGGCGAGCCGGAGATGCGGTTGCCGCGCCCCTCCACCAGAACCTCGCCCTCGGGGCCTTTGAGCACCATCTCGCGCGAGGGAGGCGTGGTGCTGTTCTGAGCGCGCTGCTCTTCGGCAATATTCCAGGCCCAGGCCACGCACAGCGTGAGCACGGCCACGCCGACTACCACCGCCAGCCAGATGCGCAAATACAGGCGCTGGGAGAAAGCGTGCAGCAGCTTCATCAGTCTTGTTGCTTGGCAAAAACGTAGCCCACACCGCGCACCGTGAGAATGCGCTTGGGAGCCTTGGGGTCGGCTTCAATAGCGGCGCGGATGCGACCCATATGCACGTCGATGGAGCGGTCGAAGGCCTCCAGCTCGCGGCCGCGCACGGCTTCCATGATCTGGTCGCGCGTCAGAACGCGGCCGGCGCGCTCGGCCAGTGCCACGAGCAGGTCGAACTGGTAGGAGGTGAGGTCGGCCTGCTGCTCGCCCACCGACACGGTGCGAGCATCGCGATCGATTTCCAGGCTGCCGAAGCGCATGACGGCATTGGCGGGGGTCGCCTGGCTCTCGCTGCCTTTACGGCGCAGGATGGCGCGAATGCGGGCCAGCAGCTCCCGCGGCTCGAAAGGCTTGGGCAGATAGTCGTCGGCGCCCAGTTCCAGACCGATGATGCGGTCCATGGGATCGCCCTTGGCGGTCAGCATCAGCACGGGGACCTGTGCCGGAGTACCAGGCATGGAACGTATGCGACGGCAGACTTCGAGACCGTCCATGTCGGGCAGCATCAGGTCAAGGATCACCAGGTCGGGCAGCTCGACCGAGCCACCATCGCTGGGCTGCAGCTGTTCGAGGCCGCTTTTGCCGTCAGCCATATGGGTCACTTCCAGGCCGTTATTGCCCAGGTAATCGCTCACCATTTGCGCCAGGCGAACGTCGTCCTCAATCATCAGAAGTTGGTGCGTGCTCATAGGGGGCAGTGTAGTCATGCTCGCGCCTCGGTATTTCTTCAAGACGTCATGCTGCAGCACGCAGGTGACCTGCTCTTGTCTGGTGCGTAAAGTTGGGTAAACGCCGAGTCGCTCAAAAACAATAGCTGTCAGTGCTTACCCATCAAGCGTCAGAGCCAATTTTTACTCTGGATGCCAGGAAAATCAGCAGCAGCACGGGGAAGCCCATCAGCGCCGTGGTGTGGAAAAACGCCTCGTAACCATAAGCATCGACAAACGCCCCCGAGAAGCCCGCCAGCCACTTGGGGGCCAGCAGCATCATCGAACTGAACAGCGCATATTGCGTGGCCGAGTACTGCACATTGGTCAGGCCCGAGAGATAGGCGATGAAGGCCGCCGAGGCGATTCCCCCGGCGAGATTGTCGGCGCTGACCACCCAGACCAGCGCCGAGACATCGTGGCCGCGCGTAGCCAGCCAGGCAAACAGAATATTGGTGCAGGCCGACAGCACGGCGCCCAGCATCAGCACGCGCATCACGCCCCAGCGCACTGCCATGGTGCCGCCCACAAAGCCCCCCAGCAGCGTCATGATGACGCCGAACACCTTGGTCACGGCAGCCACCTCTTCCTTGGTATAGCCCATGTCCACATAGAAGGGATTGGCCATGATGCCCATGACCACGTCGCTCACGCGATACAGGCCGATCAGCGCCAGCAGCAGCAACGCCTGCCAGCGGTAGCGGCCTATGAAGTCGGCAAACGGAGCGATCAGCGCACCCTTGATCCACTCGGCCGCATTACGTGCCGGTGCCATGGGACGAGCTTCAGGCTCGGGCGAGAGCAGCACTGTGATCATGCCCACCAGCATGCTCGCCGCCATGGCCGTGTAGGCCACATGCCAGGCCTGCACCATATAGCCCTGCACATCACCTTGAACCTGGGCCGCTACCCACAGCACGCCGGCGCCAGCCCAGATCATGGCCAGGCGATAGCCGGTCTGGTAGGTGGCCGCCAGAGCCGCCTGATCGTCGACCTTGGCAGACTCGATGCGATAGGCATCCAGCGCGATATCCTGCGTAGCCGAGCCGAAAGCCACCAGCACCGCGCACAGCACCAGCGGCTGCAGGGATTGCTTGGGGTCCATGAAGGACATGCCGAGCAGGCCCGCCACGATCAGCAGCTGCGAAAACAACAGCCAACTGCGGCGACGCCCCAGCATCCGCGTCAGTGCCGGCAAGGGCAAACGGTCCACCAGCGGAGACCACACCCATTTGAAGGCATAAGCCAGACCCACCCAGCTCAGGAAGCCGATCGTCGTGCGATCGATATCGGCCTCGCGCAGCCAGAAGCTCAAGGTACCCAGCACCAGCAACAGCGGCAGGCCTGCCGAAAAACCCAAAGCCAGCATGCGCAGGCTGGTGGGCTGGGCATAGACCTTGAAGGCCTGGCTCCAGCTGCGCTTGGGCTTGATGACGACATCTGCGGAGGAGGGGTTGCGACTTGTTTGGGACGACTCGGTCATGGTCTGGTTCTCTGAGGCAGAGGGCATTATCGGTTGCCCACGCCAGTCGCCGGGCGCTACCATTACCGCGACCGTCGTCTCTTTCTGTAAGCAGGATTGCCCCATGAGCCGTGACACCGTATCTCCGCGCCCTGTGCTGGACCAGGCACAGACCTCGGTGCGCAGCTACAGCGGCGAGCATCAGGCCCATGCCCATGACCATGCCCAGATTCTGTTTGCGCTGCAGGGCCGCATGGAGCTGGAGGTGGGTGGCAGACCCAGCTTTGTGGACAGCGCCTGCGGCATGGTCATACCCGCAGGTACCGGCCACGGCTATCTGGCAGCACCGCAAACCCAGGTGCTGGTGATCGACGCGCCCATGACCCAGGGGCTGGACAAGCTGCGCCGCTTTGCCGTGCCCCCGGCGTTGCGCTTTCCGCAATCAAGCCTGTCAGCCGCCGCGCAGATGGCGCTGGTGCTGCAGGCTCCCACCTTGCTGCAGCGTCGCGGCATGGATCTGCTGTGGCTGCAGCGCCAAGTACAGGCGGCTTTGCATGAAAGCTGGCCCACGGCCCGGCTGGCGGACCTGGTGCATCTGAGCGTGGCCCAGTTCCACGCCCGTTTCGTGGAACTGACGGATCGCACGCCACAGGACTGGCTTCGCGGCCTGCGTCTGGACGCTGCCGTGCTGCAGCTCAGAAAGGGGGCGGCACTCGAAGCGACCGCACTGCGCTGCGGCTACGCATCGGCCAGCGCCCTGGCCTATGCACTGCGGCGCGAGCGCGGCCTGACATCGCGCCAGCTGCGCGAGCGCCACTGAGCCGCCCCTCGCACTTCAAGCGTTTCTCGACAGATGAGCAGCCCTGGCCCGCGCATGATGGCTCACCCATGTCTGTCACTTCCGCTATCTCTTCTCCCTCGCCCCGCAGCGCCTTGGGCCCTGTCGGCCTGGTGCTGGCCGCCGCCATGCTCTGGGGCACCACGGGCACGGCACAGCATTTCGCGCCTGCACAGCTCTCGCCCTATTGGGTGGGCGGCCTGCGCATGGTCATGGCCGCGCTGTTCTTTGGCGCGCTGGCGCTGCTGCTGGACCGAGGCCATGCGCGCCAACCCATGCGCTGGGCGCGCATCGTGTTCTGCGGCCTCTGCATGGCCATCTACAACCTCAGCTTCTTTGCCGGCGTCAAGGCCAGCGGCGTGGCCCTGGGTACGGCGCTGGCCATAGGCAGCGGCCCCATCTGGGCCGGCCTGATGCAGGCCGTGGTGCAAAAGCGCATGCCCAGCCCTCAATGGTGGCTGGGCACCTGCACCGGCGTTGGCGGAGGCATTGTCATGGCGCTGGCCGCCACCGACAGACAGCATCTGCCATGGGCGGGCATGGCCCTGTGTCTGCTGGCCGGTTTGTCCTATGCCGCCTACGCGCTGGTCAACCAGGCACTGGTGCTGCAATCGCGTGTGGCCACGGTCAATGCCTGGGTGTTTGCCTGCGCGGCCCTGCTGTCACTGCCCGTTTCTGCCTGGCTGGGCGGGCCGCTGCAGATCAGCGCCGGCGGCTGGGCCGTGGTGATCTATCTGGGCATGGTCGCCACGGGCTTTGCCTATCTGCTGTTCTCCGTGGGCCTGCGCGGCATGTCTGCCGCGACCGGCGTGGCACTGAGCAAGGCCGAGCCGATCACCGCTTTTGCGCTGTCGCTGCTGGTGGTTGGCGAGCGCCCCGCCTGGTGGTCCGTGATCGGTCTGCTCGGCGTGATCGGTGGTCTGTGGCTGGTAGTACAGGCAGAGCGCAAGACTGCAGAAACCGTCTGACCCGAGGCAGGCTGCAGCTCGCATAGACTTGGCGCTTATGCACGCCCTCATCTCATCCCTGCGCCTGCCCGCCACCCGCAACTGCCTGCTGCCCGCACTGGTCTGTGCTGCGCTGATGCACGCGCCAGCGCAGGCGCAAGTGGAGGTCGGCAAGGCCTCGGTGATGCGCCAGCTGGTACCGGCCGAGACGCTGGAAAACTCTGCGACCCAGCAATACCAGGAGCTGCTGCAAAAGGCCAAGGCCCAGGGCGCGCTGGCAGACGCCGGCAACCCGCAGCTGCAGCGCCTGCGCAGCATTGCCCAGCGCCTCATCCCTTATGCCGCGCAATGGAACCCGCGCGCCAGCCAATGGCGCTGGGAAGTCAACCTCATAGGCAGCAAGCAGATCAACGCGTTCTGCATGCCCGGCGGCAAGATCGCCTTCTACACCGGCATCATCGACCAGCTCAAGCTCACGGACGACGAGATCGCCATGATCATGGGCCACGAGATGGCCCATGCCCTGCGCGAGCATTCGCGCGAGCAACTGGCCAAGAACCAGGCCACCAGCATAGGCATATCGCTGGGCGCGCAATTGCTGGGTCTGGGCGATATCGGCAATGCCGCTGCACGCCTGGGCGGGCAATTGCTCAGCCTCAAGTTCAGCCGTAATGACGAAAGCGATGCCGACCTGGTCGGACTGGAGCTGGCCGCACGCGCCGGCTACAACCCGCAGGCCGCCGTGAGTCTGTGGCGCAAGATGGGTCAGGCCACGGGCGAAGGCGGCATAGGCTTTCTCTCCACGCACCCTACAGGCCCCGATCGCATACGCCAGCTGGAGGGTAATGTGCCGCGCGTCATGGGCTTGTACGAGCAGGCACGCAGGCGCTGAACACCAGCGACAAGGCAGCTGAAAACCCGCTTTGCGTCGGCCATGCGGCGCTCTATATTGGACTGTGACGAGCGCACAGCCACAGGAGTGATCGCATGCAGGCCCTGGAAACCCATGACGTCTTCAACCAGTTCGATGAGCTGACCGGCATCAATCTGCTGCAAGCCGACGCTGCCTTGCAGGAAGTGTTGCAGCGCCAGCAGGCGCAGAGCTTTGTGCCGGCCCTGAACCGCTTTGCGCAACAGCTTGGCGAGAAGCAGAACTGGGAGCATGCCGAGCTCGCCAACCGCCATACCCCCGAGCTGCAGCGCTTCGACGCGCGCGGGCGTGTGCTAGATGCCGTGGAATTCCACCCCAGCTGGCATCGCCTCATGGAGCTGTATCGCAAACAGGGCCTGATCTCCTTGCCCTTCGAGAGCCCAAGCCGCGGCCGCTGGAGCGCCTGGGCCGCCGGCTTTTACCTGCACGGCCAGGTGGAGCAAGGCACGTTATGCCCGGCCACCATGACCACGGCGGCCATCCCCGTGCTGCAAAAAGAGCCCCAGCTATGGAGCCAGTTGCAGGCCCGGTTGTTCAGCCACGAGTACGACGCACGCGATCTGCCCTTGGACCAGAAAAAATCCATCTGGATAGGCATGGGCATGACGGAAAAACAGGGCGGCTCGGACGTGCGCGCCAACACCACGGTGGCTCGCCCCGTGCATGAGGGAGGTCGCGGCGGCGAGTATCTGCTGCGCGGCCACAAATGGTTTTTCTCGGCCCCCATGTGCGACGCCCATCTGGTGGTGGCTCGCATGGCCACGGCAAGCGGTGAGCTCGGCGGTCATGCCTGTTTTTTCGTGCCGCGCTGGCGTCCCGACGGAAGCAAGAACCCCGTACGCGTGCAGCGCCTCAAGGACAAGGTAGGCAACCGCAGCAACTCCAGCTCGGAAGTGGAGCTGCAGGACGCCTGGGGCATTCTCATGGGCGAGGAAGGCCGAGGCATTCCCACCATCATCGAAATGGCCAGCTACACGCGGCTGAACTGCGTGCTGGGCAGTGCGGCCATTTTGCGCAGCGCAACCGTGCAGTCGATTGCCTATGCGCGCCAGCGCTCGGCCTTTGGCAGACATCTCGCGGATCAGCCGCTGATGGCCACCGTGCTCGCGGACCTGGCACTCGAAAGCGAAGCCTCCATGCAGCTCGCCATGCATCTGGCTCAGGCCTATGAGTCGGAGGCCGAAGGCGATCTGCTGGCCCGCGCCTGGAAGCGCATCATGACTCCGGCCGCCAAGTTCTGGGTCTGCAAGCGCTCGGTGGAGATCACGGGCGAAGCCATGGAGGTCTTTGGCGGCAACGGCTATGTACAGGACAGCATCGTCGCGCGCCTGTTCCGTGAAGCGCCGGTCAACTCCATCTGGGAAGGCTCTGGCAATGTGATGTGTCTCGACGTTCTGCGCGCCATGGGCCGCGAGCCTGAAGCCACGCGCCTGCTGTTGCAGGATCTCGGCGATATGGCTGCCGACCAGCCCCTTCTGACGGCGATGGCGCAATCGCTGGCCAAACGCCTGTCCGGTTCCCCCGAGGCACTGGAGCCGCAGGCCCGTCGACTGGTGCAGGACTTGTGTCTGCTGGCCCAGGCCTGCCTGCTGCACAGGCATGCGCCCGAGCACATGGCCGATGGCTTCATCCACACCCGCCTGGGCGCACAGAACGGAGCCATGGTGGTAGGGGCATTTGACCCCGCAGGGCTTGACATCGCCGCCGTGCTGGAGCGTGCCCTGCCCCTGTGAATACCGTCAGGCTGCGACCAGCACTTTCAGCTGCTTGAGGCTTTGCGCCACGCTCTTTCCGCTGGTGTCCAGCACATGATCGGCCTTGGAATAAAAGGCCGATCGGCCGTCCAGAATCCGGCGCAAATCATCCATGGCCTCGGGGTTGGCCGCCATGGGCCGCGTGTCGCCCTGGGCCACGACACGGCTCATATGCTCATCGGGCTGGGCCTGCAACCAGACTGTGGTGCAATGGCTGAGCAACTCATTGAAGGTTGCGGGGTCTGACACGATGCCGCCCGGGGTGGCAATCACCACATCGCTGTAGATCTGCACGGCCTCTTCGAGTGCACGGCGCTCGTAACGACGATAGGCGCCCGCTCCATAGAGGTCATAGATCTCGCGCACGCTGCAACCCGCCACTCGCTCGATCTCCTGGTTCAGCTCGAGAAACGGCACATTCAACTGCTCTGCCAGCATACGCCCCAACGTGGACTTGCCCGCGCCGCGCAGGCCTATCAGGGCAATGCGCGAAGCCCGGTGCGGATCGCCCATGGGCGCCGTTCCCAGAATCTCTCCGGCCGCCAGTCGCACGCGCTTCAAGTCGGCCTCGCTGCGGCCTTCCAGCAATTCGCGCAGCAACAGCCATTCGGCACTGGCCGTCGTCACATCGCCCAGCAGCTCGGCCATGCTGCACTGAAGTGCATGTGCGATCTGCTGCAGCACCAGGATGGAGACATTGCCCGTGCCGTATTCGAGATTGGCCAGATGGCGCTCGGACACCACGGCCGCCGAAGCCAGCCCGCGGCGCGTGAGACCGCGGCGCGCACGCAGATTGCGCACCCTCTCGCCCAAGGCCTGCAGCAGCGGGCTTTTGCCCGCTTCATCCCCTTCCGCAACCGACGCGGATGCCATGTCTAACTGATCCATAAAGCTCCTCAGAGGCCGTGAATGATAAACAGTCGGGGTTAACGCGAATCATGCAATATATTGCTTGACACTGCATTGTCTCGTATTTATCTTTTGATTGCACGCACAATATTGCATGTTCCATCAAAGATTTGATGCTGATCAGAACAGCACTTCAGGAGACCCCCATGACCGAGTTACTGGCCAACCATGTGGCTGGCCGCTGGCAAACCGGCAGCGGCCCGGGCAGTTTGTTACGCGACCCGGTACTGGGAGCAGAGCTGGTGCGTGTCGATGCCACAGGGCTTGATCTGGGCGCCGCCTTTGCCTTCGCACGCGACACCGGAGGAAAGGCCTTGCGAGCCCTCAGCTACGCCCGGCGCGCCAGCCTGCTGGCCGATATTGCCGCCGTGCTGCAAAGCCGGCGCGATGCGTATTACGAGATATCCACCGCCAACAGCGGCACCGTCAGAAACGACACCGCCGTCGATGTGGACGGCGGCATCTACACCCTGAACCAATACGCCAGATGGGGTGCAGCGCTCGGCGATGCGAGGCATCTGAGCGACGGCGAAGCCGTGGCGCTGGCCAAGGATGGAGCCTTTCTGTCCCGGCATATCCAGGTCCCGACACGCGGCGTGGCGCTGTTCATCAACGCCTTCAACTTCCCTGCCTGGGGGCTGTGGGAAAAAGCGGCTGCTGCCCTGCTCTCGGGCGTGCCCGTCATCGTCAAGCCGGCCACGGCCACCGCCTGGCTGACCCAGCGCATGGTCAAGGATGTGATCGATGCCGGCATATTGCCGCCAGGCGCTTTGTCCATCGTCTGCGGCAGTGCCGCCGGCTTGCTGGATCAGCTGCAGCCCATGGATGTGGTCTCCTTCACGGGGTCTGCGGAGACGGCTTCGGCCATACGCTCTCACGCGGCCATAGCCCGCCACTCGGTGCGCAGCAATATCGAGGCCGACAGCGTGAACTGCGCGCTGCTGCTGCCCGGCCATGGCCCGGACAGCGAAGCTGCCGCCTTGCTGGCGCGTGAGGTAGTGCGCGAAATGACGGTCAAATCCGGCCAGAAATGCACGGCCATACGCCGCGTGCTGGTACCACAAGCTCTGTACGACGATGTGGCCCAGGCCGTCGGAGCGCAACTGGCAAAGATCGCCGTGGGCAACCCGCGCAACGACGCCGTACGCATGGGATCTCTGGTCAGCCGCGAGCAGTACGACAGCGTGCAGCAGGGCCTGGGCCGGTTGCTGGAGCACACCACGGCCCTGCATGACGGCCGACGTAATGCGCTGATCGATGCCGACCCGGCGATTGCCGCCTGCGCCCAGCCCGTGCTGCTGGGCACACAGGACCCCGATGGCAGTGCACTCGTGCATGACATGGAAGTCTTTGGCCCGGTGGCCACGCTCATGCCCTACCGTGACCTGGCACATGGCCTGGCACTGGCGCATCGCGGCCAGGGCTCGCTGGTCTGCTCGATTTACGGCGATGACGACCAGGCCCTGGCCGCAGCCGCCACCGATCTCGCAGCCAGCCACGGCCGCGTGCACGTGGTCACGCCCGCTGTCGCCAGACTGCATACGGGCCACGGCAATGTCATGCCCCAGTCCCTGCATGGCGGTCCGGGCCGCGCCGGCGGCGGCTCCGAACTCGGCGGCCTGCGGGCACTGGATTTCTATCATCGCAAAAGCGCCATACAAGCCGCACCACAGCTTCTGCAGGCACTGGCCGAAACGACGGGAGCATGAGCCATGACAGACTTCAGTCAGCCCTTCAACTTCGCCCAGCACCTGTTCGATCTCAACCAGGGGCGGGGTGACAAGAACGCCTACACCGATGACCAGGGAACGCTCAGCTATGCGCAGTTGCAGGAGCAGGCGCGCCGCCTGGCCCATGGCCTGCTCGCTGCCGGCATCCATCGCGAGGAGCGCGTGCTGCTGGTCATGCACGATATGCGCGAGTGGGTGATCTCCTTTCTGGGAGCCATGTACGCAGGCGTGGTGCCGGTGGCGGTGAATACCTTGCTCACTGCTGCCGACTACGCCTATATGCTCGAGCATTGCCGTGCTCAGGCGATCGTGACCAATGGCGCGCTGGTTGCCGTGGTGCAGCAGGCCCTGGAGCAGGCGCAGCATGAGGTCAACCATATCTGGGTCGCCAGGCCCGATGAAGCACCGCAAGGCCTGCCGCCGGCCTTCGAGCCGCTGCAGCCCTGGCTGCAGCAGCAAACGCCGCTCGCTCATGCCGCCAGAACCATGGGCGACGACCCTGGCTTCTGGCTGTATTCCTCGGGCTCCACCGGCAAACCCAAGGGGGCGGTGCATACCCACGCCAACCCCTACTGGACGGCCGAGCTGTATGGCAAACCGGTGCTGGGCCTGAACGAAAACGATATCTGCTTTTCCGCCGCCAAGCTCTACTTCGCCTACGGCCTTGGCAATGCCCTGACCTTCCCTCTGAGCGTGGGAGCCAGCGTGGTGCTGATGGCCGAGCGACCCACGCCGGAAGCCACTTTCAGGCGCTGGACCGAGCACCAGCCCACAGTGTTTTTCGGAGCGCCTACGGGCTTTGCGGGCATGCTGGCTCACCCCACCCTGCCGGCACGCGAACAGGTCAGCCTGCGCATGTGCTCGTCGGCGGGCGAAGCCCTGCCGGCCGAGATTGCCCAGCGCTTCAAGACCCACTTCGGCGCCGATATCGTGGACGGCATCGGCTCCACCGAAATGCTGCATATCTTCCTCTCCAACCGCCCGGACGATATACGCTACGGCAGCACCGGCAAACCTGTGCCCGGCTATGCGGTGGAGCTGCGCGGCGAGGACGGACAGCCCGTGGCCGATGGCGAGATCGGCGACCTCTACATCAAGGGCCCGAGCGCGGCCCTGATGTACTGGGCCAACCGCGACAAGACGCGCGACACCTTCCAGGGCGCCTGGCTCAAGAGCGGCGACAAATATGTGCGCGATGCTGACGGCTACTACACCTATGCAGGCCGCAGCGACGACATGCTCAAGGTCAGCGGCATCTATGTCTCGCCCTTCGAGGTCGAATCCACGCTGCAGCAGCACCCTGCCGTACTTGAGGCGGCCGTGATCGGCGTGACCGACGAACAGGGCCTGACCAAGACCAAATCCTATGTGGTGTGCAAGCCAGGACAGAGCCCCAGCGAGGCTGAACTCAAGGCCTTTGTGAAGAATCGGCTGGCCGCCTACAAATACCCGCGCTTCATTGAATTTGTCGATGAGCTGCCAAAGACCGCGACAGGAAAGATCCAGCGCTTTCGTTTGCGTGAGCTGGAATCCAAGCCGCGCTAATTGCTTATCGCAAGGTTGCAAGAAGCTATCAAAACAGTAGTCACAAACTAGGGCAATCGCTGGTATTGCTTTAAACCTAAAGTTGTTAGAGTGCGCTCGTGCATCAGTGCCAACCCCAGCACCACAGCCAGTCATAACCGTTGATCTGAGAGTAAGCCGGCATTCGTCCATCAACCAGCAGGAGACAAGCATGAGCAAGCAATGGGCAATATGGAGCGCAATCGCACTGGCTGCCGCCGCAAGCGGCAGCAGCGCCATCGCGCAGGAGAAGATCAAGGTCGGCTTCATGCTGCCTTTCAGCGGCACTTATGCAGCCCTGGGCGTGGCGATCGAGAACGGCTTTCGCATGCAGGTAGCCGAGCAAGGCGGCAAGCTGGGCGGGCGCGAGATCGAATACTTCAAGGTCGACGATGAGTCAGATCCCGCCAAGGCAACGGACAACGTCAACCGCCTCATCAAGCGCGACAAGGTCGATGTGATCATCGGCACCGTGCACTCCGGCGTGGCCATGGCCATGGCCAAGGCCGCCAAGGAAAGCGGCACCGTGCTCATCGTGCCCAATGCGGGAGCCGATGCAGTCACCGGCCCCATGTGCGCTCCCAATATCTTCCGAAGCTCCTTCTCCAACTGGCAGACGGCCTACCCCATGGGCGTGGTCGCAGCCAAGGAAGGCAAGAAAAATGCCATGACCCTGACCTGGAAGTACGCTGCCGGTGAAGAGGCCGTCAACGGCTTCAAGGAAGGCTTCGAGAAAAGCGGCGGCAAGGTCAGCAAGCAGCTGACGCTGCCGTTTCCCAACGTTGAATTCCAGGCTCTGCTGACCGAGATCGCAGCGGCCAAGCCCGATGCCGTGTTCTCCTTCTTCGCGGGCGCAGGTGCCGTGAAATTCGTCAAGGACTATCACGCCTCGGGCCTGTCCAAAACCATTCCGCTCTACGGACCGGGCTTTCTGACCGACGGCACGCTGGACGCTCAGGGCGAGGCCGCCCAGGGCATGCTGACCACGCTGCACTATGCCGACGAACTGGGTACGGCGCGCGATCAGGCCTTCCGCACCAATTACGCCAAGAACTACAAGCTGCAGCCCGATGTCTATGCCGTGCAAGGCTATGACGCCGCACAGATGCTGGCCGTGGGCCTGAAGGCCGCCGGCGGCGACATCGGCAAGAAGGATGTCTTCCGCACTGCCATCGAAAAAGCCACGATTGCCAGCCCGCGCGGCGACTTCACCTTGAGCAAGGCACACAATCCCGTGCAGGACATCTATCTGCGCAAGGTCGACGGCAAGGAGAACAAGAAGATCAGCGTGGCAGTGAAGGCGCTGGCGGACCCGGCCCGCGGCTGCCGCATGTAATAGACGCGAGCCATACCGCCCTCGATACCTGCTTGCTCTGTCCTGCCGCACCTTCGGTGCCGCCTGCGACAGAGCACCTCGTCTCCAGCGCGAATCGACGATTCGCCGGGCTGTATGCCCCGCTTTGCAGCCTCCTGCTTCAACAAGGATTGCCGTGGATCTCGCCACTTTTCTGGTGCAGTGTCTGAACTCTGTTCAGTACGGACTGCTTCTGTTTCTGCTGGCCTCCGGCCTGACGCTGATCTTCGGCATCATGGGGGTGATCAACCTCGCCCATGGCAGCTTCTACATGATCGGTGCCTATGTGGCGTTCTCGCTCGCACCGTACCTGGGCCAGCATTTCATCATCATGCTGCTGGTCGGCGTGGTACTGGCCGTGGTGCTGGGCTATTTTCTCGAATGGGCATTCTTCAGCTTTCTCTACGAACGCGATCACCTGCAGCAGGTGCTGATGACCTATGGCCTGATTCTGGTGTTTGAAGGCCTGCGCGCCATCCTCGTGGGCAACGATGTGCATGGCGTGGAAAAGCCTGCCTGGCTGGCCGGCAGCTTCCCTTTGATGGGCATGATGCAGTACCCCTGGTACAACGTGTTTGCAGCCGCTGCCTGCCTGCTGGTGGCGCTGCTGATGTACTACACCGTCAACCGCACGCGTCTGGGCATGATGATTCGTGCCGGTGCCAGCAACCGCGACATGGTGCGCGGCCTGGGCATCAACATCAAGCGCCTCTACCGCATCGTCTTTGCCGTGGGCGTGGCCCTGGCGGCCCTGGCCGGAATGATCGCGGCGCCCATGAGTTCGGTCTATCCGAACATGGGCTCCAGCGTGCTCATCATCTGCTTTGTGGTGGTGGTCATCGGCGGCATAGGCTCTATCACCGGCGCGCTGATTGCCTCGCTGCTGGTGGGCTTTGTGGATACCTTCGGCAAGGTGTTCTTCCAGGAACTCAGCGGCATGAGCATCTATCTGCTGATGGCCGTGATCCTTGTATGGCGCCCGGAAGGCCTGATGGGCAAGAGATGATGAAGCTCCTCCTGAGTCGCTTCGCGCCTTCCCCCCTTGCTCGCCACGCGAGACGGGGACAACACCTTCGCTGCGGGGCAGCGCGGCCGGTCAGGCCCTTGCCCCATGTCCCCTGCTTGGCTCACGCCAATTCTGCAAGCAGTGTCAAGGATCACTGATATGAGCGACACCTCCTATACGCCGCTGCCGCAATCCAATCAGGCCTATGCAGAAGCACCGGCCGTCACCAACCAGAGCCGCCCCATTCGCGCCAAAAGCGTGTGGGTAGCTGTGGTGCTGCCGCTGGCTGTTGCAGCGCTGCTGGCTGCCGCACAGCCCTTCTGGTCGGCCTATCTCTCCGATCTGGTCGTCAAGATCATGATCCTGTCCATCTTTGCGCTGAGTCTGCATATCCTGGTGGGCGGCGCAGGGCTGGTCAGCCTGGGCCATGCGGCCTACTTCGGGCTCGGTGCCTATGCGGCTGTGAAGGCAGCCGGCCAGGACGGCAGCAACTTTCTCGTCATGCTCGGCGCCGCCGTCGGTGTCTCGGGCCTGTATGCGCTGTTGGTGGGCGCCCTGAGTCTGCGCACCAAGGGCGTGTACTTCATCATGGTCACGCTGGCATTCGCGCAACTGGCTTTCTTCGTCGTGCACGACGTGGGCTACTTTGGCGGCAGCGACGGCATCTACCTGATTCAGCGCCCGGCCATAGGCGCACTGGACATGGAAAGCAGCAGCACGCAGTACTTCGTGGTACTGGCCGCGCTGGTGCTGGTCTATGCCTTCATCGCCATGCTGCGCCACTCTCGCTTCGGCCATGCGCTGGCCGGCATTCGCGTCAACGAGCAGCGCATGCGCGCTGCCGGCTTTGCCACCTACGGCTACAAGCTCGCCGGCTTTGTGATTGCCGGTGCGCTGGCGGGTCTGGCGGGCTTTCTGCTGGCCGCACGCGATGCCGTGGTCAACCCCGAGCTGCTGGCCTGGCACCACTCCGGCGAGGTATTGCTGATGCTGATTCTGGGTGGCGTGGGCTCGCTGCGCGGTGCCGTACTGGGCACCATCACCTTTGTGCTGCTCAAGGAGCTGCTGAGCACGCATGCCATCGTTGGCAATGCCGCAGATCACTGGCAGCTGACGCTGGGCATCGCCATCATCGCGCTGGTCGCGCTGCTGCCCAAGGGGCTGGTAGGCATCAACGACAAATGGCAGAAGAAGGCAGCAGCGCAGAAGTCTCAGTCGACAAGCGCCGGCCAGCAAGGAGCAGATCATGGCTAATGCGGACAATGCTCCCCAGATGTCGGTGCGCGGCCTGACGCGGCGCTTTGGCGGGCTGGTGGCCGTGAACAATGTGGACCTGGATCTGCACCAGGGCGAGGTCCATGCCGTCATCGGCACCAACGGCGCAGGCAAGTCCACGCTGATCAACATGCTCTCGGGCGAGATAGCGGCCAGCAGCGGCAGCATTGCGCTTGAAGGCCGGGACGTCACGCAGATGCCGCAGCCGCAGCGCGCCAAGGCCGGCATCGGGCGCAGCTATCAGCGCACCACCATCTTTCCCGAGTTCACGGTGCTGGAGAACTGTCGCCTCACGGCCCAGGCCCAGGCGCTGCCCAGACCCTGGCGCATCTGGGAATCGGCCCAGCATTGCGCAGCCAGCATGCAGCGGGCGCAATCTGCACTGCAGCGCGCAGGTCTTGACCAGCATGCCGAGCGCATCGCCGGCAGCCTCAGCCACGGCGCCAAGCGCCAGCTGGAGGTCGCCATGTGTCTGGCCACAGCACCCCGCGTGCTGCTGCTGGACGAACCTCTGGCAGGCATGGGCGCCGAAGAGACAGAACGCATGCTGGAGCTGCTGCAGGAGCTCAAATCCGCGCATGCCGTGCTGCTGGTGGAGCACGATATGGATGCCGTTTTCCGCATCGCCGATCGCATCACCGTCATGGTCAACGGCAGCGTGGTAGCCACGGGCACGCCCGATCAGATTCGCAACGACCCGGTCGTGCGCACCGCCTATCTGGGAGAAGAAGAACATGCTTGAAACAAGGCACCCCCTGAGCGGCTCTGTCGCTTCCCCCTCTCTCGCTGCGCGGGAGGGGGACGGCACCATCGCTGCGGGGCGGCCCTTGCCCGGTGCCTCTGGCACAGGCACGCGCCCACTTTCCGGGGCTTCGAACCATGCCATGTTCAGCCTGCAAGAGATGCACAGCTTTTACGGCGACAGCCATATCCTGCACGGCGTCTCGCTGGATCTGCCTCAGGGCCAGGCCGTGGGCCTGCTGGGCCGCAACGGCATGGGCAAGACCACGCTGATCCGCACGCTGATGGGCTATGTGGCGGCGCGCTCGGGCAGGGTGTTTGCCGATGGCAAGGAAGTCACAAATTCCGCCCCCGAAAGAATGGCGCGTCTCGGCATTGGCTATGTCCCCGAAGGGCGCGGCGTATTTCCCAATCTCTCCGTCAAGGAAAACCTCTTGATGAGCGCCAGAGCCGGCCTGGACGGCCGCAGGAGCTGGACCTACGAGCGCGTGCTGGAAACCTTTCCACGCCTCAAGGAGCGCCTGTCCAACGGCGGCGACCAGCTCTCGGGCGGCGAGCAGCAGATGGTCTCCATCGGCCGCGCACTGATGACCAATCCGCGCCTCATGATTCTGGACGAGGCCACCGAAGGACTGGCTCCGCTGGTGGTGGCCGAAATCTGGCGCGTGATTGCCCAGATTCGTGAAACCGGCATCTCCACGTTGATCGTGGACCGAGACTACAAGAAGGTGCTGGCCCATACCGACAAGGCCGTGGTGATGGAAAAAGGCCGACTGGCCTTGCAGGCTCAGTCCACGGATCTGCTGCAGCAGCCGCAGAAGCTGTCGGCGTTGCTGGGAGTTTGACTGTCGTCTTGTTTTGATAGCTCTTCACGCCTGATAGATAAGCGTTTGAGACCTCCTTTGTTTGATGTTTGGATTGCACCGTATGCCTGATTTATGGACAGAGGCCGGGACTCGCCCCGGCCTATATCCTCAAAACAAAGCGGTCTCGCAAACCAAAAACCTACTACACCCCACCCAACGACGCCGCATCCAGTCGCACATTCTTCGCCGCCTCTGGCGGCAGGATCGCCATCGTCAGACTGCAATTGCAGGTCAGCTTGCCCTCTTCATCGCGCAGCTCCACCGCCCAGACATGCGTGGTGCGCCCCAGGTGCGTGGGCCGCGCCGTGGCGGTGATCCAGCTGCCCTTGCGGCCTGCTCGCACATGATTGGCAGTCACGCCCAGGCCCACGCAGCGGTAGCCTTCGGGAATGCTGCAGGCCGCGGCCATGGAGCCCAGCGTCTCGGCCAGCACCACGCTGACACCGCCGTGCAAAATGCCATAGGGCTGGCAGGTGCGTTCATCCACATGGATGCGGGCGCGTACATAGTCGTCGCCGTATTCGGTGAACTCAATGCCCAGGTGGGAAATTGCAGTGTTTGCGCTGCCTGCGTTCAGCGCTTTCAGATCGAGCTCTCGGGTCCAGATCGCCATACCAGTCCTTGTGGTGCATGAAAAAAGGACGCTCTTTGCAGAGCGTCCTTCGATGCTAAGGACTTGGAGCAGCAGACGCCAGCACCAAGCGGACTAGTACACGGCGACCAGTTCACCAGCTACCAGATCAGAGACACCAAGCAAGGGCCTAGGCGGCCCCGCAGCAATGGTGTCGTCCCCCTTGGGGGAAGCCGCAAAGCGGCTCAGGGGGTAACTCAGCCCCGCATATCGCCCTTGTCCATGAAGCGCTGATGCCAGGACAGTGCCTCGGTCAGGATATGCGGCGTGTGCTGTGCACCCTGCTGGCGCGAGCGGTCGAAATAATCCTGCAGCTGGGCGCGGTAGTCCGGATGGGCACACTTGTCGATGATGACTTGCGCACGCTGCTTGGGCGACAGACCACGCAGATCGGCCAGACCCTGCTCGGTGACGATGATCTGGGTGTCATGCTCGGTGTGGTCCACATGCGAGCACATGGGCACGATGCAGCTGATCTTGCCGTCCTTGGCCACCGAAGGCGTGACGAAGAAGGACAGATAGCCGTTACGTGCAAAGTCGCCCGATCCGCCGATGCCGTTCATCATGCCCGTGCCCATGACATGGGTGGAGTTGATGTTGCCGTAAATGTCGGCTTCGATCATCGAGTTCATGGCGATGATGCCCAGGCGGCGCACCAGCTCGGGGTGGTTGGAGATTTCCTGCGGGCGCAGGATGATGCGCTCGCGGTAGAAGTCGATGTTGTCCTCGAAGTCCTTGTAGGCCGCAGCAGACAGCGAGATGGAGGTGGCCGAGGCCTTGCTCATCTTGCCCGCGCGCAGCAGATCCAGCATGCCGTCCTGCAGCACTTCGGTAAAGCCCAGCAGGTTCTCGAACGGGCCGGTCAGCAAGCCTGCCAGCACGGCATTGGCCACATTGCCCACACCCGACTGGATGGGCAGCATTTCCTTGGGCAGGCGGCCCATCTTCATCTCGTGGGCCAGGAAGTCGATGATGTAGCCGGCTATTTTCTGGGAGTTTTCGTCCGGTGTGGCAAACACATTGTCGCGGTCGCCCTTGTGGGTCTCGACCACGGCCACGACCTTGGCGGGGTCCACCTTCAGGTAGGCATCGCCGATGCGGTCATCGGCATGCGTCATGTTGATGGGCATGCGGCGCGGCGGGATGGCCGTGCCGTAGTAGATGTCGTGCATGCCCTCCATCCGGGCGGGCGGCTTGGTGTTGACTTCCAGAATCACCTTGTCGGCGATCTCCAGCCAGGTCTTGTTGTTGCCCACGGCCGTCGACGGGATCAGCAGACCATCGGCGGTCACGCCCAGCACCTCGATCACGGCGATGTTCATATGGCCCAGAAAGCCGAACCAGGCATGCTGCGCCACATGGGACAGGTGCATGTCGATGAAGTCGATCTCACCCGAGTTCACGGCCTTGCGCGCGATGGGATCGGTGTTAAAGGGCAGGCGCTGACCCAGTGCGTGGGCTTCGGCCATCACGCCGTCGCATTCGGCGGCGGTGGACGCGCCGGTCCAGACATTGATCTTGTAGGGCTTGCCCTGGGCATGCTCTGCCTTGGCACGGGCCGCTATGGCCTGTGGCAATGCCTTGGGATAACCGGCTCCGGTAAAGCCGCTCATGCCGACATTGACACCGTGGGGAATCAGGGCGGCGGCCTCTTCGGCCGTCATGACGCGCGAGAGGAATTCTGGGTAACGTACGCGATCTGCGATGGACATTGCATGCTCCAAACTCAGAGGCCCCGGCCCGGCACGCGAGCCTGACCGGCGCCAACGCGCTGGCATTCTTGCGGCTCATGCTCGGCGCTCAGGCTGGCACCTCCAAAAAAAACCGCCCGGGTAGGGCGGCATATCTCCAGAGAGAAATGTTACCAGCGCGGAACATTAACATCGGAATTCTCGGCAAAGGCCCCGCGCTGCTGTCAGGGGAATGTTCCCCCGATTACATGTTGGCACTCACTTGGCCTGTACCTTGGTTTCCGATTTGCGCTCGCCCATGGTCAGCAGCGCATACAGGATGATGGCGCCAAAGGTGGCGCAGCCGATGCCGCCCAGCGCGAATTCGCCGAACCTCAGCGTGAATTCTCCGGTGCCCAGGATCAGGGTGATGGCAGCCACGATCAGATTCTTGGTGTCGGAGAAGTCCACCTTGTTGTCCACCCAGATCTTGGCGCCGGCAATGGCGATCAGGCCGAACACCACGATGGAGACACCGCCCATCACGGGCAGGGGAATGGCCTGGATCAGCGCACCGAACTTGGGCGAGAAGCCCAGCAGCACGGCCAGCAGGGCCGCCACAAAGAACACGGCCGTGGAGTAGATGCGGGTCGCCGCCATCACGCCGATGTTTTCGGCATAGGTGGTCACGCCTGTGCCGCCGGCTGCACCGGAGACCATGGTGGCCACGCCGTCACCGATGAAGGCACGACCCATGTACTGGTCCAGGTTCTTGCCCGTCATGGCGGTCACCGCCTTGATATGGCCCAGGTTCTCGGCCACCAGGATGATGACCACGGGCACGATCAGCAGCATGGCATTGCTGGTGAACACCGGCGCATGGAAGCTGGGAATGCCGAACCAGGCGGCATTGAGCACGCCGCTCAGATCCACGGGCTTGCCCCAGCCCAGGCCGTTGGTGAAGACGGCGTAGAGCACGCTGGCAATGATCAGGCCGATCAGAATCAGCAGGCGCTGCAGCATGCCGCGCGTGAACACCGCCACCAGCGCCACGGAGACAAAGGTCAGCGCCTGCATCCAGGACTCGAAGTTGTTGGACGCCATGTTCTTGATGGGAATCGAGGCCAGGTTCAGGCCGATGATGGCCACCACGGCGCCCGTCACCACGGGCGGCATGAAGCGTTCGATCCAGGCCGTGCCCACCATCTGCACCAGCAGGCCGACCAGCATGTAGACAAAGCCGCAGGCAATGATGCCGCCCAGCGCCACGCCGATATTGGCGTTGGCAGGTCCCTGGCTGGCCACGTAGCCGGTGGCGATGTTGACCACGCCGATGAAGGCAAAGGAAGAGCCCAGATAGCTGGGCACCTTGCCGCCGGTGATGAGAAAGAAGATCAGCGTGCCGATGCCGCTCATCAACACCGCCAGATTGGGATCGAACCCCATGAGGATGGGAGCCAGCACCGTGGAGCCGAACATGGCGATCACGTGCTGGATACCCATCAAACCGGTCTGCGTCCAGGGCAGTCGCTCATCGGGGCCGATGACGCCACCGCCCTGCAAGACATCGGACGATCGCTCCGTCCATTGAAACATTCCCATCCCATCGCTCCTTGGAGATATCAAAAACGGAGCAGATTATGGCAAGCAGTGCTTGCCCGCTGGGGTCGTGCAAGCACTGGTAAACCAGGGACTGTGGTCTCTTGCACACGCGGGAAAACGGCGGCAGAACGTCAGACTATCAAATACATAGCTTCCAGCGCCAACCCATCAATGATTTCATTAATAAATAGATATGAAGTGATTGATCAGCAAGCGCAAGAAGCTATCAAATTCATTGCTTCTGCTGCAGCGCGCGCGCAATGCGATCGCGCTTGACCGTAGGCTTGGGCACCTTGAACGGGAACCACATGCGCACATCCTCCTCCAGCGCGATGCCGTGCATGAAGTTGTAGATGGCCTTCTTGAGCGCCGCACCCAGTGCGTCGTGATCGACGCCGGTGGGGTCGATGAAGGGACGGTCGTTCTTGGCAAAGTTGCCCTCGGGCAGCGGCGGCAGCTCGATGCCGTATTCCTCGGGGTTGAGGCCCACGGGCGAGTGCACGGTGCAGCTGAAGCGGTGAAAGAAGCCGCTTTGGATACAGCCGTTGAGGAACAGCTGGCGCACATACTCGAGCGCGTCCACCGTGTCCTGCACGGTCTGCGTCGGAAAGCCGTACATCAGATAGGCATGGACCAGGATGCCGGCCTCCGAGAACGCCTTGGTCACGCGTGCCACCTGGTCCACGGTCACGCCTTTTTTCATCAGCGCCAGCAGCCGGTCGGATGCCACTTCCAGGCCGCCCGAGATGGCGATGCAGCCGCTGTCGGCCATCAGCTCGGCCAGCTCGGGCGTGAAGGTCTTCTCAAAGCGCACATTGCCCCACCAGGAGATGCCGGCGTTGCGCGCAATCAGCTCCTGCGACAGCGCCTTGAGCGCCTTGGGCGGCGCGGCTTCATCGACAAAGTGAAAGCCGGTCTGGCCGGTCTCGGCGACGATGGCCTCGATGCGGTCGGCCAGCACGGCGGAGCTGGCGCCTTCGTAGCGGCCGATATAGTCCAGGCTGACATCGCAGAAGCTGCACTTCTTCCAGTAGCAGCCATGGGCCACGGTGAGCTTGTTCCAGCGCCCATCACTCCACAGACGGTGCATGGGGTTGAGCATGTCCAGCAGCGACAGGTATCGGTCCAGCGGCAGGCCGTCCCAGGTGGGCGTTCCGACCTCGGCAAACGCGATGTCGGACTCCATCATGTTCACGTACTGCACCTTGCCATCGTCGCCGCGCACAAAGCTGCGCACCAGGCGCGATCTGCCGCGCTCGCCGCGCAGATGCTCGAGCAGCGCCAGCAGCGGGCGTTCGCCCGCATCCAGTGTCACGAAGTCGAAGTAGTCGAACACGCGCGGCTCGGCCAGTTCGCGCAGCTCGGTGTTGACAAAGCCGCCGCCCAGCACGGTGGCGATCTGCGGGAAGCGCCGCTTGATGGTCTGGGCAATGCGAAACGCCGCATAGGCCGAGCCCGGAAAGGGCACGGACAGCAGCACCACCGTGGGCTGGTGGCGCTCCACGGCCTCCAGCGTCAGGCGCTCCAGCACTTCGTCCACCAGATTCGGCTCTGCCGCCAGTGCGCTGGCCAGCGGATCGAAGCTGGGCTGGCTGCCGGCCAGCGATTCGGCATAGCGCACGAACTCGAAGCGCTCGTCCACGGCATCGCGCAGCACATCGGCCAGATCGTTGAGGTATAGCGTGGCCAGATGCTTGGCCTTGTCTTGCAGGCCTAAAGCGCCGAAAGCCCATCCCAGCGGATCGCCGCCCTCTTCGTCCTCATACACATCGAGCGTGGCAAAGCGTGGGCCTTCGGGCAGAAAGTGGCGCCCCACGATGCGATGGGCCAGCGTGGAGTCTCGCCCCTGCAAAAACGCAATCGTGGGCGCGATCGTGGCCAGATAGCGCTCCTGCTGCGCGACAAAGGACTGGACGGCAGGCG
The DNA here is from genome assembly GCF_053615495.1 of Comamonas sp. HJ-2. NCBI lineage: Bacteria > Pseudomonadati > Pseudomonadota > Betaproteobacteria > Burkholderiales > Comamonadaceae > Comamonas > Comamonas sp. HJ-2. Next base: position 184,189 of record NZ_JBSIFD010000004.1, read on the forward strand.
TGTGCTGCCTGGCAGGCAGACTCTGGATGCGCTCGGCCACGGCGCGCAGGCCATCGGGCGAGAGCAGTTGCAGCACCAGGGCCAGTGCCAGGTCTTCCTGCATGGCGGTGATGCCGCGCGAGCGCAGAAAGCCGGTCAGATAGGCCGTGGAGGGGTAGGGAGTGTTGAGCTGCGTCATCGGCGGAATGACGGCCAGCACGCGGGTGGGCAAAGCGGACATGGGGTGCGGGTCGCCGGCATGCGCCGTTGACGGTGTAAACAGGCCCCGATTATCGGTTTGACCGCTCAGCTGTGCTCGTGTGCGCCCATACAGCCGACCGCGCTGCTGCACAGGTGACATCTGGCGGGGCCACCACCAATGACTTGCAAGGGCTGCAGCGCTAGGCTGGACCCATGTCTTCCGCACCGCAACACCCCGCTCCCTATATCCCTCAGATCCGGCTGTACCAGAACTGGCTGCATGAAACGCGCGGCCTGAGCTTTGCCGACTATGACGCGCTGTGGCGCTGGTCGACCAGCGATCTCGACACCTTCTGGCAAAGCATCTGGGATTACTTCGATCTGCAGTCGCCCACGCCGCACAGCGCGGTGCTGGCCAGAAACACCATGCCCGGCGCGCAGTGGTTCCCGGGCGCGCAGGTGAACTATGTGCAGCAGGTGCTGCGCCATGTCCAGCCGGCCCATGCCGCCGGCATGCCGGCCGTCATCAGCCGCAACGAGCAGGGTCTGCAGCGCGAGCTGAGCTGGCCCGAGCTGCAGCGCCAGGTGGCGGCCCTGGCCCTGCATCTGCGTGCCCAGGGCGTTGCCAAGGGCGACCGCGTCGCGGCCTATCTGCCCAATATTCCCGAGGCCATCGTCGCCTTTCTGGCCTGCGCCAGTCTGGGCGCCATCTGGAGCATCTGCGCGCCCGACATGGGCACCCATGCCGTGCTCGACCGCTTCAAGCAGATAGCGCCCAAGGCGCTGATCGCCGTGGACGGGGTGCACTATGCAGGCAAGGACATAGACCGCCGCGAGGTCCTGCAGGAGCTGCGCCAGGGCCTGCCCAGCGTGCAGCACGTGGTGCTGGTGCCCAATCTGGATACCTCGATAAAGATAGTCGACACCGCAGACTACACAAGCGTTACAGCGAGAAATGATGCTGATACCGCTGCCTTTGAGCCCGAGTGGCTGGCGTTCGACCATCCGTTGTGGATCGTCTACTCCAGCGGCACCACGGGCCTGCCCAAGCCCATAGTCCACGGCCATGGCGGCATGGTGCTGGTGGCCTTGCAGCTCAAGGCCTTGCACAACGACATCGGCTGCAGCTACGAGCCCAATAGCTGGGGCGAGCGCTACCACTGGTACAGCTCCACGGGCTGGGTGATGTGGAATGCCCAGGTCTCGGGCCTGCTGGGCGGCACTAGCTGCGTGATCTTCGACGGCAGCCCTGGCGGCAGCAAGGACAAGCCCGACTGGGGCACGCTGTGGCGCTTCGCGGCCGAGACCGGCGTGACCAGCTTTGGCTCGGGCGCAGCCTTCTATGCCAACTGCATGAAAGCCGGTCTTGAGCTGTCCAGCTGCGGCGACCTGTCGCGCATACGCGGGCTGGGCAGCACGGGCTCGCCGCTGTCTGCTGAAGTTCAGCAATGGGGTACAGACCAATTCGAGAAACTGGGCCGCGCCAATATTTGGTGGAATAACTTATCCGGCGGCACCGACTTCGCGGGCGCCTTTATCGGCGGCAACCGCGATCTGCCGCTGGTGCCCGGCGTCATGCAATGCCGCCAGCTGGGCGCCGCCGTCGAGGCCTGGAACGAGCAGGGCCAGCCCGTGATGGACGAGGTCGGCGAGCTGGTCTGCACCCAGCCCATTCCCTCCATGCCGCTGTTTCTCTGGGGCGATGCGGACGGCAAGCGCTATTTGTCGAGTTACTTCGATATGTACCCGGCCGGCCATGGCCGCCAACCGGGCGGCGGCGATGGTGACGCCGAAATGGGGCCTGTTTGGCGTCATGGCGACTGGATCAAGCTGCTCGGCGAGGGCGGCTGCATCATCTACGGCCGCAGCGATGCGACCATCAACCGCCATGGCCTGCGCATGGGCACCAGCGAGATCTACAGCGCCGTCGAGGCCCTGCCCGAGGTGCTGGACAGCATGGTGGTGGATCTCGAATATCTGGGCAAGGACAGCTATATGCCGCTGTTTGTGGCCCTGCGTCCGGGCGTGGAGCTCGATGCGGCGCTGCGCGAGCGCATCAACAAGGCCATCCGTTCGGCGCTGTCGCCCCGCTTTGTGCCCGACGATATCTTTGCCGTGGCCGAGATACCGCGCACGCTCAGCGGCAAAAAGCAGGAGCTGCCCATCAAGAAGCTGCTGCTGGGCCAGCCGCTGGCCAAGGTGGTCAACAAGGACGCCATGGCCAACCCAGGCTGCCTGGACTGGTACGAAGGCTTTGCCAGGGAATATCTGGCCAGGACAGAAGCAGGCACAGTGTCCTGACGCGGCAGGCGCGGTGCGAGGGCCTGGGTGGCCCCCGCCGCCTTGCAAAGGATTACCGTCCCTTCTTGGGGATCAGTGCCCCTGAAAGCGGGCAGCTCTCTTTTCGCGCCAGGCCGCACCGCCTTCCTTCAGATCGGCCGACTCGATGGTGGCCTGCACGGCGGCATCGATACCGGCCCTGTCATGCACGCCACGGGCAATGGCGTTGAGGTGTTTCTTCATGCCCAGCAAGGCCAGCGGCGCCATGCCTGACAGCGTGGTCTGCAGCTGCGCCACGCGCTCGCCGATATCGGTGCCGTCCACCAGATCGGTCAGAAAGCCGCAGTCCTTCATGGCCTGGGCCTGCAGCTTCTCGCAGCTCAGAAACAGGCGTTTGGCCGTGTCCAGGCCCAGGCGGGTCACATAGCGCTCCAGGCCCGAGAGGTAGAAATGCAGGCCCAGCCGCGCGGCAGGCATGAACATCTGGCTGTTGGCACCGCCAACGCGGAAGTCGCAGGCCAGTGCCATATCGGTGGCGCCGCCGAACACCCCGCCCTGAATCGCGGCAATGGTGACGGGACGGCAGTTCTCGATGGCATCCACCATCTCGCCGAAGGAGCTGCCCTCGTTCTGGCTGTTGGCGATCTCGCCAATGTCATAACCGCTGCAGAAATGCCTGCCCACCGCCTGCAGCGTCAGCACCAGCACCGCGGGGCTGGCGTTGACCTCGTCGATCTGACGACGCAGCACGATCAGGTCTTCGGGCAGCAGTTTGTTGGCAACTTCGGGACGGCGCAAGGTGATGCTGGCACAGGCGCCCTGGATCAAAAGCTCTGGAGACATGACTGTATTTTCATCCAGACCTGCACAGACACAGGCCTCTGAGGTGCATCAAGTGTTGCAGTGCAAACACTCGGTGACCATATCTTTTGCCGGTAGGCAGGTACACTTTGTCGTCCTCATAGAGCACCTGATGTGCGCTGATCCCATCCATGTCTGTTGAATCGACCGGCGCCGAGCGCCCCAGCTTTGACCTCAAGAGCGCACAACTGCCGGTGCTTTCCGTGGTACTTCGCAGCACCGACATGCAGGCGCTGGCCCAGGATCTGGCCCGCCGTCTTGCCGACGACCCGGACTTCTTCGACAACGACCCTGTGCTGATCGACCTCAGCCAGGTGCGCGAAGCAGAGGAAGAAATCGACTTCCCGGCCCTGATCGAGGCCCTGCGCAACCACCGCACAGTGCCCGTTGCCGTGCGCAGCGGCAGCGAGGCCCAGATGGAAGCAGCCAAGGCCCTTGGTCTGAGCGCAGCCCCCGATGCCATGCCGACGCGCCGCACCGAGCCGGAAATCCACGAAATCATTCGCGAAGTGGAGGTCGAGGTGCCTGCTCCTCTGGCCGATGCCGTCATCGTGGACCGGCCGCTGCGCTCGGGCCAGCGCGTCTATGCCAAAGGCACCGACATTGTGGTTCTGGACATGGTCAGCTATGGTGCCGAGGTGATTGCCGACGGCAACGTCCATGTCTATGCGCCGCTGCGCGGCCGCGCCGTGGCCGGGGCCAGCGGCAACACCAGCGCAAGAATTTTTAGCACTTGCATGGAGGCGCAACTGCTTTCCATCGCAGGTATCTACCGCACAATTGAAACCGATCTCCCCAAGGACGTCGCCGGCAAAGCTGCCAAGGTGCGCCTGGAGGGAGAAAGAATCGTTATCGAACCGGTATGAGAGACACACCGGACACCCTATCAACCTGCCCCATTTGTCTTAAAGGAATCGTGCAAACATGGCCAAAATCGTCGTCGTGACCTCTGGCAAAGGCGGTGTCGGCAAGACCACCACCAGCGCCAGCTTCGCATCCGGCCTCGCACTGCGCGGCCACAAGACCGCAGTGATTGACTTCGATGTGGGTCTGCGCAATCTCGATCTGATCATGGGCTGCGAGCGCCGCGTGGTCTATGACCTCATCAATGTCATCCAGGGCGAAGCCAATCTGAACCAGGCCCTGATCAAGGACAAGCAGTGCGAAAACCTGTTCGTGCTGGCCGCTTCGCAGACCCGAGACAAGGAAGCCCTCACGCAGGAAGGCGTGAAGAAGGTGCTGGACGACCTGTCCGCCATGGACTTCGAGTTCATCATCTGCGACTCGCCCGCCGGCATTGAAAGCGGCGCACTGATGGCCATGCACTATGCCGAAGAGGCCCTGGTGGTGACCAACCCCGAAGTCTCGTCGGTGCGTGACTCGGACCGTATCTTGGGCATGCTCAGCTCCAAGACGGAGCGTGCGGTCAAGGGCGAGCGCATCAAGGAGCATCTGCTGATCACGCGCTACAACCCCAATCGCGTGGAAGACGGCCAGATGCTGTCGCTGGAGGATATCCAGGACATTCTGCGCATCGAGCTGATCGGCGTGATCCCCGAATCCGAAACCGTGCTCCAGGCCTCCAACCAGGGCATTCCCGCCGTGCACATGCAAGGCACGGATGTGGCAGAGGCCTATCAGGACGTGGTGGCCCGATTCCTGGGCGAAGAAAAACCCATGCGCTTTACCGAAGCCGTCAAACCCGGTTTCTTCAAGCGCATGTTTGGCGGGAGGTAAGCCTGATGTCCATGTTGTCGTTTCTGCTCGGAGAGAAGAAGAAGTCCGCCTCGGTCGCCAAGGAGCGACTGCAGATCATTCTCGCGCGCGAGCGCGTGGGCGGCGAAAGTGGCAAGCCCGACTATCTGCCTGCCCTGCAAAAAGAGCTGATGGCCGTGATTTCCAAGTATGTGGACATCAACCCCAATGACATCAAGGTACAGCTGGAGCGCCAGGAAAACCTTGAGGTTCTGGAAGTCAAGATCGAGCTGCCGGACGCCGCGCGCGGCTGATACCAACTCATCTATCCATAGCGCTAGCGCTTGATGGACAAGGAAATGGGCCTGAAAAGGCCCATTTTTCATTGCGATGCCGCCGCGCGGCCCTGCACCCTGCGAACGCGCGGGGTGTCATTCCTCATTCGCGCACCGGCTCGCGCATGGTCACCAGCTCCTCGGCCACGGTCGGGTGTATGCCTATGGTCGCATCGAACTGCTGCTTGGTCGCGCCGCATTGCAGCGCCACGGCAAAGCCCTGCATCAGTTCGCCCGCACCCTCTCCGACCATATGCACGCCGCGCACGCGCTGGTCGGCCTTGGAGACGATGAGCTTGAGGAAGACGTTCTCGGGCTCGGCCCCCATGCGATTGGTCAGCGGCCTGAAGCCGGACTGGAAAACCTGCACTGCGCCGAAGCGCTCGCGCGCCACCTCCTCCGACAGGCCCACGGTGCCCACCTGCGGATGGGAAAACACCGCCGTCGGCACCAGCTCGTAGTCGGGAGCGCTCTTGCCGCCCTGGCCGAACAGATGATGGGCGAGCACCGTCCCCTCAGCCAGCGCCACGGGTGTCAGAGCCATGCGATCGACCACATCGCCCACGGCATGGATGGAGGGCACGTTGCTGCAGAAATGCTGATCCACCTCGATGGCGCCCTTGTCGTTGACCTTGACACCCGCAGCCTCCAGCCCCAGGCCTTCGATCAGGGGCACGCGACCCGTGGCGTACATCACGCAGTCCACCGCCAGCTGCTCGCCGCTCTTGAGCTGCAGGTGCAGGCCGTCCGCCTGCTTGCTGATGGCCTGGATTTCTTCGCCCCAGCGAAAGCTCACACCCAGCTGAGCCATTTCCTGGCCCAGATGCAGACCCAGGTCTGCATCAAAGCCGCGCAGCAACTGCTGGCGGCGATGCAGCAGAGTCGTCTCGGCGCCCAGGCCGTTGAAGATGGAGGCAAACTCCACGGCGATATAGCCTCCGCCCACGACCACCACCCGCCTGGGCAGATGCGGCAGATGGAAGGCCTCGTCAGAGCTGATGGCATGCTCCACGCCAGGAATATCGGGCAGGCTGGGCGTTCCGCCCGTTGCAATCAGGATATGGCGGGCATGGATGGTCTGGCCATTCACCAGCACGCTATGCGGCCCCGAGAGCGCCGCACGGCCATGGATAAGGGTAATGCCTGCGCCGGCCAGCATGCGGCCGTAGACACCGTTCAGGCGCTCGATTTCGCGGTCCTTGTTGGCAATCAGCGTGGGCCAGTCGAAGCGCGGCTGCTCCAGCTGCCAGCCAAAGCCCCGGGCCTCCTCGGCCAGCTGGCTGAAGTGCGCGGCATAGCTGAGCAGCTTCTTGGGGATGCAGCCCACGTTGACGCAGGTACCGCCCAATTGGGCAGCCTCCACCACAGCCACACGGGCCCCCAGGCCGGCAGCCACACGGCTGGCGCGCACGCCGCCCGAGCCACCGCCTATGACCAGAAAATCGTAATCAAAGTCTTGTTGCTGCATGTCCTGTCTCGCTGTTTGGGAGGTTCAAAGCAGATGCTTGCTGCTTTGAACTCTACAAGACAAGACTGCCGCAGGTGGTTTAACGCAGCGTTAAACCACCTGCACGACCCAGTTTGATTGGCGGGAGGCTCAGAACGGTTTGTCGCCCACGACCGTGGCGCGATGCATGCGGCGCACGGCCGGGAAATAGTCCTGAATCGCGTAATGCTGGGTAGAGCGGTTGTCCCACATGGCAATGGTGTTGGGCTCCCAGTGCAGGCGCATCTGGTATTCCAGAATCGCAGGCTGGCGCAGCAGATAGTTCATCAGATCCTGTTGCTGGGCATGAATTTCGTTGGCCGAGCGGAAGCTGTCGAAGTTCGAGCTGAAGTTGGCGAAATGCGTGACGAAGGTCTCGTTGACGTAGAGAATCTTTTGGCCGCTTTCGGGGTGGGTGCGCACCACCGGGTGCACCACGGGCGGGTATTTGCCACGCACCTGGGCCTGCTCTGCGGGCGTCATGCGCGCACCGAACGAGGGCAGGATGTCATGCACGGCATACAGGCCGGCGATCTGCTGCTTGCGCGTCTCGGGCAGCTGCTCGTAGGCCTGCTCCATATTGATCCAGACCGTGTCGCCGCCGACCTCGGGGCATTCCACGCAGCGCAGCACCGAAGCCATGGAAGGCGTCTCGCGCCAGGAGACATCGGTGTGATAGACGTTCTCGGTGCCCGGGATCTTGCTGTTGCCGCCCAGCAGCACCAGTTCGGCATGGTCGGGGTGATGGGGAAATACCGGATGCAGCTCCAGCTCGCCGAAGCGGCGCGCAAACGCCACATGCTGGGCAGGCGTGATGTTCTGCTCGCGAAACACCAGCACCTTGTGCGCCACCAGCGCCTGGCGCAACTCGCGCGTCTGCTCCTCGCTCATGGGCTGGCGCAGGTCTATGCCCGAAACCTCCACGCCGATGGCGGGTGAGATGCGCCTGAGCTCGATCCCCGTCCTGCTTGCCGCGGCCACCTTGAGCTGGGTATGGGCCGGCCTGTCTTCGCAATCGATCATGATGTGTCTCCAAAGCGTTGCAACCACTGTCCTCGGGCCTGACGCGGCAGGCCTGGGGGCAATCTAGGGCGGGCCTTGGAGATCGGTATCGTTCAAGCCGACTAGGTAGGGTTCCCAGTCGGCAGCCGGCCTTACCTGACGAAGCCGTGGGCGTGCATATGGCCCGAGTGGTAGAGCAGCGGCGCGCGGTCGGCATGGTGCTCGCAGCGTTCCACATCGCCGATGAAGAGCAGATGGTCGCCTTCCTCATGCTGGCGCAGATTGCGGCACTCGAAGACCGCGCTGCAGCCCTCGAGCAGCGGCACGCCATGCTCGGAGTCATGGTGCTGCGTATGGCTGAAACGGTCCGCGCCCTTGCGTGCAAACAGCTCGGCCAGCGGCTTTTGCGAAGCCGCCAGCACATGAATCGCGTAATGCGTGCTGTGGCGGAACACGGGCAGTGAGTTGGCCTTCAGACCCAGGCTCCAGAGCACCAGCGAGGGCGCCAGCGACAGTGCGTTGAAGGAGCTGACCGTGGAGCCCACCGCATGGCCCTCTGCACTGCGCGCCGTGATGATGGTCACGCCGGTGGCAAATTGCCCCAGCGCATCGCGAAATTCGCGCTGCGAGAAAGGCAAGGCCGAACGCAAGACGGAGGTAGGCAAGGCGGAGTTCACGAAATTCAGAGCTCAGGTCAGCGACCACAACGGTGCGCCACGGTTCAAGATCAGCAGATCCAAAGAGCATCTGCAGGACTTGATCAATTATCAACTTGAACCTTGCCGGTCACAATCCGTAAGGGCTTAAGGTCAGAATCATCAATTTTGATAGCTTATCGCGCAGTAATGCAAAGGCCTGCAGGCCTAAACCTTCATCAATCCTGGGTCTGAGCTGCCAGCAGCCCTTGACCGGCCTGCTGCGCCAGCCAGCTGCCGGCCTTGGCTTTGCTGCAGCGTTGCAGCTGCATCAGCAGCTCGTGCTCGGGCCAGGGCAAGGCATGGCGCTCGCACAAATCCTGCTGCATGCGGGCCAGCAGGGCTGCCGCCATCTCGGCATCGGCCAGCGCCCGGTGGGCGCGGCCCGTGGAAGGCAGGTGCAGGTAGCGCGCCAGATTGCCCAGGCTGTGACTGGGCGCCTGCGGGTAGATGCGGCGCGACAGCAGCACGGTGCAGGCAAACAGCTGGGGGGCGGCTTCGCCCGCCAGCGCCAGCTCGGCCTGCCAGAACTTGCTGTCGAACGATGCGTTGTGGGCCACCATGGGCGCAGCGCCCACAAAGCGGGCCGCATCGCGCATCACCTCGGCGGCGGGCGGCGCCGTGCGCAGCATGGCATTGGTGATGCCGGTGAGTTCGGTGATGAAGGGCGAGACCCAGGCCCCGGTCTGCATCAGGCTCTGGAAACGGTCCACCACACGGCCCTGCTCCAGCAGCACGATGGCCACCTCGGTGGCCCTGGCACCCTGGGCGGGCGTCATGCCCGTGGTTTCGAAGTCGATGACGGCAATCGCAGCACTCATCACTGCATTGTGCCGTGGCCGGCGCCTCAGTCCTGGCCCAGCTCGTCTTCGCCGGGCAGACCCAGGCTCTGCACCACATGCTCGAGTATGCGGAACAACTGCTCGCTCTCGGCGCTGCCCAGTTGCTCCTCGATCTCGGAGTAGATGGTCTCGAAGTGCGGCACGATCTGGGCCACCATCTCCTGGCCTGCTGGCGTGAGGGCGAACTCGGAGCCCCGCAGATCGGCTACATGGCGACCGCGCTTGATGAGCAGGCGTCCTTCCAGCGTCTTGAGCAGGCGCGAGAGGCTGGGCATGCTGATGAAGGTCAGCTGCGACAGCTCCATGGGACGCAGGCGCTTGTCGGCCACCCACATGATGCGCAGCACGCGCCATTGCTGCTCGGTCAGGCCGTGTGCACGCAGCGAGGGACGAAAGCGCACCATGACCGCCTCGCGGGCCTTGAGCAAAGCCATGGGCAATGAGCGCGCGAAGGAACGTGAGGTTTCAAGGGCAGGAGTGATGTCGTGCTGGATCATGGCATGGACGAGTTGCTGGCGTGATTGTATGTAAGAGCCCCACGCAGCGATACCGTCAATCCGGGCAAAAGAGTCAGCCAGCCCGTACTCGTCCTGCAGTCCTATGCCCTGTCTCAGGCCGACGCAATCCGCGCGCCGCGTGCGACCTCGGGTGCCGGCTCATCCCAGAACCGGAAATCCAGCGCCGGGCGCTCGCCGCTCATCAGGGCCGCCATGGCCTTGCCCGAGCCTGCTCCATGCGTCCAGCCCAGGGTGCCATGCCCGGCATTGACCCAGATGCCTCTTGCCTGCGTGGCCCCGATGCAGGGAATATTGCTGGGCGTGGCGGGCCGCAGACCGCACCAGAACTGCGGATCGCCACCCTGTTCGGGCAGGCGCGTGTCGCAGACGCCGGGCATCAGCTCCTCCACGCGCCTGACCAGCATCTCGCAGCGCGCCCTGGCCGTGGGCGTGTCCAGACTCAGATCGAAGCCTCCCAGCTCTATGGTGCCGGCTACCCGCAGTCGGTTGCCCAAACGGCTCATGGCGACCTTGCGGCTGTCGTCGATGGTGGAGACCATGGGGGCTTTTTCAGGCCGCAGCAGCGGCAAGGTGGCGCTATAGCCCTTGCCCGGATAGATGGGAACCTTCACGCCCAGAGGCTTGAGCAGCAGCGGCGTGTAGGAGCCGCAGGCGACCACCACGGCATCCGCGCTCAGCATGCGCGGGGCGCCATCGCTGCCGTCGCGAATCTGCACCTGGGCAGGCTTGCCCCGACGCGCCGACTGCAGACTCAGGATGTCGTGGCCGTAGAGGAATTGCACACCGGCCTGGGCACAGAGACCGGCCAGCTTTTCGGTGAACAGACGCGCATCACCGGACTCATCGGTGGCGGTGAAGGTGCCGCCCGCAATCTGCGCCGCATAGGGCGTGAATGCTGGCTCGATGGCCAGCAGCTCGTCGCGGCTGACCAGACGGCGCTGCACGCCATATTGCCGCATCAGCTCCACGCCTTCGGCGGCCTCGGCAAACGCCTGCGGGCTGCTGTAGAAATGGGCAATGCCGCGCTCCAGCCGCTCGAACTCGATACCGGTCTTCTGGACCATGTCCTTGAGCGCCACATGACTGTAGGCGCCCAGCGCCACGATCTGCTGCACATTGCGCGCAAAGGCACGGTCGTTGCACTGGGCCAGGAACTGCAGGCACCAGCGCCATTGCGCGCTGTCGGCCTGGGGCCGCAGCAGCAGAGGAGCCTCTTTGTCGAACATCCATTTGAGCGCCTTCCAGGGCGCCTGGCGATTCGCCCAGGGCTCGCAGTAACTGACCGATATCTGGCCGCCATTGGCATAGCTGGTCTCCAGGGCCGGACCGCTCTGGCGGTCCACCACGGTGACTTGGTGACCGCGCTCGCGCAGATGCCAGGCGGTGCTGATGCCGATGATGCCGGCGCCCAGGACGATGATGTTCATGCGGCCAGTGTCTGCACTCTTGCGGCCAAACAAAAGCAGCATTAAATTTTCAGCAGTTTCATCAGAAATGCTAATGAAGTTGCCATGAGCTCCTGGGACCCTGTTGCACTGGAATGCCTGGCCGCCATCGTGGAAGAAGGCGGCTTCGAGCGCGCGGCGCAAAAGCTGCACATCACCCAGTCGGCGGTGTCCCAGCGCCTGCGTGCACTGGAGGCACAGGTGGGCTCGGTACTGGTGGAGCGCACGCGTCCCGTCAAGCCCACCAGCGCCGGGCGGCTGCTGCTCAAGCATGCCAAGCAGTTGCGCCTGCTGCGCGCCGATCTCGCTCATGAGTTGCAGGAGCTGGCACCGCAAACCGGGCAGAGTCTGGCCGGAGAAATCGTCTCCATCGCCATCAATGCCGACAGCATTGCCACCTGGGCCATGACGGCTCTGGACGAGCTGGTGAAGAGCGGCCTGCCGCTGGAGGTGGTGGTCGACGATCAGGACTTCACGCAGGAGCTGCTGCGCTCGGGCCAGGTCATGGGCTGCGTCACCACGCTGAGTCAGGCCCTGCGCGGCTGCACGGTGCAGCCTCTGGGCGCCATGCGCTACGTGGCCGTGGCCTCGCGCGAGTTTGCGCAGCAAAGACTGCCCCAGGGGCTGACGCGCAAGAACTTCAACCAGCTGCCCTATCTGTCCTTCAACCGCAAGGACGATATGCAGGCCGAATTTGTGGCGCGTTGCCTGGGTCTGCGCAATGTGTCGCTGCAGCATCAGATTCTGCTGCCCAGCTGCGAAGCTCAGGTGCGCGCCGTGCGTGCCGGATGGGGCGTGGGCGTGCTGCCGCAACTGCTGGTGCAGCCCGCGCTGGATGCCGGTGAGCTGATCGACGTGGCAACAGGCCATGCGCTGTCCATCGCGCTGTTCTGGCATTGCTGGAATCTGGAGTCACGCGTGCTGGCCCGTGTCAGCCAGGCCTTGCTGGGCAAGGCCCGCCAAGTGCTGCAAGCAGTTTGATGCAGACAAGAAAAAAGGCCGTGCTTTGCAGCGCGGCCTTGAGAGCTTGATGTCAAACGGAGGTACTTTGGTTTTTGTAGCTGTGGACGCTCATCTATACTTGATTTGACGCTGTTTTATGCCTGATGTGTATGCAGATCAAGCGCAAGCAGCTATGAAAATCAGCGAATCAGCAGCACGGGGATGGTGCAGCCCGCCAGCACCTGAGAGCTGACCGAGCCCATGACCAGACGGCCCAGCGCGCCATGGCCGTGCGTGCCCATGGCGATCAGGTCGAACTTGCCGTCCTGGGCGGCATGGATGATGGTGTCGGCAATGGGGCCGACCTTGGCGATGCTTTGCGCCTCGACGCCACGCCCCTTCAGGAACTCCAGCACGGGCTGCAGGATCTTGGCGGATTCTTCGTCGTAGTACTGCTCCACCACTTCCTTGCCCAGCGCAGCGCGTGCACGAGGCGGCAGCAGCGGCTGCACGGTGATGATGGTGTACTCATGGCCCGTGCCCAGCATCTCCTGATGCGAGGTCAGATAGGCCAGCATTTTCTGGGTATAGGCACTGCCGTCCACGGCGAGCAAGATCTTCATACCAATTTCTCCTTGTTGATGTCTCAAGCCTAAGGGCTGGGGACAGTCAGCATCTTGACTTGGCTCAAGTCAATTGTCGATGCCGGCAGAAAGTCATCCTGCTCTCCCTTGCGGGCATAGCCCAGGGGATTGGCCACCACACGGCATTGCCATTCGCTGCCGTCCTCGCGCTGGCCGCACGCGATGTAGTCGCTGGCGCAATGCAGATGGCCGTGCAGCCAGAGCTGGGCATGGGGCAGAAAGTCGTCCATCACATTGCAGAAACCGGCCGTACCAGGTACCAGGCCGTAGCGCGGATCGGCACTGCGCAGGCTGGGCGCAAAGTGGGTCACGGCCACCGTGGGTCCGTCAAAGGGCTGCTGCAGCGCGGCGCGCAGCCAGTCCTGGCAGAGCAGGCTTTCCTCGCGCATGGGCGCGGCCAGAAACGGCTCGCCCTGGCGACTGCCGCCTGTCTTTTGCAGATAGAAATTGGCGGCGCGAAAGGCCTTCTCGCGCAGCTTGTGCAAGCGCGTGGCATCGCTCACGCCTTCATGCATGGCCATGGCGTCGAAGTCGCTCCACAGCGTGGTGCCGATGAAGCGCACCCCGTCCATGACCACGGTTTCACGATCGAGCCAGATCAGGCCCAGCCTGTCGCACACACGCTGCAGGCGCAGCCTTGCCTCGTCGAAGTCCTGCATGTCGTATTCGTGATTGCCGGGCACGAACAGCACGGGTGTGGGCCAGTTGGCGTATTGCGGCAGCGGCGAGAAACGCTCCAGCCCGAAGTTCTCGCCGTCGACCTGGGTGCTGCTCTGGTAGGAGCCGATGTCGCCGGCCAGCACCAGCACATCGGCGCCCGCGGCTGGCTGGGCCACGAATTGGGGGTGGACTTCGAGGTGCAGGTCGGACAGCAGCTGGATCTTCATGTGGCTAGTTTAGTCAACCATGGTGAGTGACCTGGGCCGAACCGTTGGCAAAGGTGATCTCGGCCGAGCGCGTCAGCGTTTTCAGCAGCCAGTCATAGGCCTGCGGGTGCGGGCCGCGCCGACGCCACAGTGCATCCACATGCACGGGCGTGACATCGAAGGGCAGATCGCGCAGCTCCAGCTGGTCGCTCATGCCGGTCACGGGCACAAAATGGCGCGGCAAGATGGTCAGCAGATCGGAGTTGAGCACCACGCGCGCCGCAGTGAAGAACTGGTTGACGGTGAGCACCACTTCACGCGAACGCCCCAGCGAGGCCAGGGCCTCGTCGATGAAGCCGAAGGAGCGGCCCGAAAAGCTGACCAGCATATGGCGTGCCGCGCAATAGTTGTCCAGCGTCAGCGGAACATGCGCCAGCGGATGGCCTTTGCGCATCACGCACAGGTACTCGCCCTCATACAGACGGCGGCTGTCAAACGCCACCAGACCGCCAGCCTGGGCACGCGCCGTCAGATCGGCCAGTACGGCGGGGAAATAGCCCACGGCCATATCGGCCTCGCCATCATCAAGCAAGGGCCTTGGATCGCGCGTGGTCAGCGGCAGCAGGCGTATGCCCAGGCCCGGTGCCTCGCGCGCCAGAATCGGGTACAGCGGCGGAATCAGCGTGGCGGCCGTGGCATCGGCCATGGCGATCACGAACGTGGTGGCGGCCGTCTCGGGATCGAACTCATCGGGTGCGAGTGCACCCTCCAGATGCTGCAAGGCCTCGCGTATCACCGGCCACAGGGCCTGGGCACGCGGCGTGGGCTCCACGCCCTGTCCCTGGCGCACCAGCAGCTCGTCGCCCAGGACCTCGCGCAGCCGGCGCATGGCATTGCTGACCGCCGGCTGGGTGATGCTGAGCTTGTGCGCCGCACGCGTGAGACTGCGCTCGGACATGACCTCGTCGAAGACGCGCAGCAGATTGAGATCCAGAGAACGAAAGTTCAAAGACATGGCATCACCCAATACATCACTGCTGTGAATGCTACAGATTCAAAATATAAATTTGAACACACCTAGGGTAATCCCTATAGTTACACCTATTCCCCGGGCAATTCGCCAAAAGCGTGGGTCAAAGGGTTAACTGCCATGAGCAACTTTATTTACAACTCCTACTGTGTCGAGCACCCTGGTGTGGTGCGTATCTATCAAGCCAGCGATGAACGCATGGCCGCCATTGCCGCCGAGCACGAGGCGCAATCCCAGTCCAGGTCGTACTGGATGGTGCTGGCTGTAGTGCTGGCCGCCCTGGCCGCCGGCGTCTTCCAGGCCACCGAAACCTGGAGCGACGGTCATATGATGGCTGCCTGGATGGTTCTGTGGGCCATGGCTTTTGCCAGCATTGCCCTCTTCTCCACTCCCGCACGCCGTGCCATCAATCTGGTGCGCACCGGCTACCGCGCCTGGGTCAAGAGCCGCCAGCAAGCTGCTGCCGATGAACGCGTCTGGAACGCCGCGCTGCAAGATGCCCGCCTGATGGCCGATCTGGCCCGTGCCATGGATCGCCAGAGCCGCTGAGCGCTCAGACCGCTTCTCGAAAAAAGCCGCTGCCCACAAGGCCGCGGCTTTTTTCATGCCCTCTCGGCGCATCATGAAATAAGCGTCTACCCTTTGTCCGGCAAGCGCCAACAGCTATCAACACAAAGGTTCAAAAAGAAAAAGCCCTGCGGCCAACGGCCTGCAGGGCTTTTTTATTCCGTCAAGGGCTTAGGCGGACAGGCGCTCTTCGAGCTTGGCTTTGGTATCCAGCATGGCCTTGGGCAGGTTGTAGGCCAGCTTGTCGAAGTGCTCGCCGTGCAGCTTCATTTCCTCGGCCCAGGCCGCCTTGTCGATATTGGTCACGCTGTCGAACTGGGCGGCATCGAAGTCCAGACCGCTCCAGTTGATTTCAGCGTACTGGGGAGCAATACCGAAGGCGGTTTCCTGGCCTTGGACCTGGCCTTCCAGACGGTCGATCATCCACTTCAGAACACGCATGTTTTCACCGTAGCCGGGCCAGACGAACTTGCCTTCGGCATTCTTGCGGAACCAGTTGGTGGTGAAGATCTTGGGCAGGGTTGCGCCCTGGCCTTCGATCTTGGCGCCTAGATCCAGCCAGTGCTGGAAATAGTCGCTCATGTTGTAGCCGGCAAAAGGCAGCATGGCGAAGGGGTCGCGGCGCACCACGCCTTGTGCACCAAAGGCGGCGGCGGTGGTCTCGGAACCCATGGTCGCTGCCATGTACACGCCCTCGGTCCAGTCACGGGCTTCGGTCACCAGAGGCACGGTGGTCGAGCGGCGGCCGCCGAAGATCATGGCATCGATCTTCACGCCGGCGGGATCGTCCCAGGCTTCGTCCAGCGCAGGGTTGTTGGTTGCAGCCACGGTGAAGCGGGCATTGGGGTGGGCGGCCTTGGCGCCGGTTTCCTTGGCGATCTGGGGCGTCCAGTCCTTGCCTTGCCAGTCGATCAGGTGATCGGGCAGCTTGCCCTGGTCCTTTTCCATGCCTTCCCACCACACGTCGCCGTCATCGGTCAGGGCCACATTGGTGAAGATCACGTTCTTGTCCAGGCTCAACATGCAGTTCGGGTTGGTCAGCATATTGGTGCCGGGAGCCACACCGAAGTAACCGGCTTCGGGGTTGATGGCGCGCAGCGAGCCGTCGGCCTGGGGCTTGATCCAGGCGATGTCGTCACCGATGGTCGTGACTTTCCAGCCGTCGAAGGCCTTGGGCGGCACCAGCATGGAGAAATTGGTCTTGCCGCAGGCCGAGGGGAAGGCCGCAGCCACGTGGTACTTCTTGCCTTCGGGGTTGGTAACGCCCAGGATCAGCATGTGCTCGGCCAGCCAGCCCTGGTCACGGCCCATGGTGGAGGCGATACGCAGCGCAAAGCACTTCTTGCCCAGCAGCGCATTGCCGCCGTAGCCCGAGCCGTAAGACCAGATCTCGCGGGTTTCGGGATAGTGAACAATGTACTTGGTCTTGCTGCAAGGCCAGGTGGTCTCGTCCTTCTGGCCTGCGGCCAGAGGTGCGCCGATGGTGTGCACGCAGGGCACGAACTCGCCGCTGGTGCCAATCACGTCATACACGGCCTTGCCCATGCGGGTCATGATCTTCATGTTGACGGCCACATAGGGGCTGTCGGACAGCTCGATACCCACGTGGGCGATGGGCGAACCCAGCGGGCCCATGGAGAAAGGCACCACGTACATGGTGCGGCCAGCCATGCAGCCGTCGAACAGCGGGTTCAGCGTGGCGCGCATTTCCGCAGGTTCCATCCAGTTGTTGGTGGGGCCTGCGTCTTCCTTCTTGGCGGAGCAGATATAGGTGCGGTCTTCCACGCGAGCCACGTCCGAAGGATCGGTCCAGGCCAGGAAGGAGCCGGGGCGCTTGGCCAGGGGCTTGAAGGTGCCGGCATCCACCAGTTGCTGGCACAGCGCGTCATATTCGGCTTGCGAGCCGTCGCACCAATGGATCTGGGCGGGCTTGCACAGCGCGGCCATTTCGGCGACCCAGGCAATGAGCTTGGGGTTCTTGACGTAGTCGGGAGCCTGGATGTTCAGGCTTTGCACAGCGGCGTTCATGGGGGAAGTCCTTCAATTAAAAAACCAGTTTTTCAAAGAAGCATCCTCGGCTGCGTCTTTGAAAAAAGGCTTTTGAAGGTGTCTCGCCTGCTTTCCCTAGCGCTTGTTGGCGCCTGAAATCCGTCTGAAATAGTCAAAACAACCTTGTTTTGAATAGCAGCGGGAGATCGATTTTAGGTAGGGGCCTTGAATTTGTCAGCAAATCACCGGCAATATCTATGCATTTTGCGCATCAATATATGCATGCCGCATTCATTCATAACCTGCACAGACGTAAAAAAACCCCGCGTCGCGGGGTTGGGCTCGAGAAGGTTGGAATGCCTAGGCCATGTTCACGGCAATAAAGGCCAGCAGGAACATCATCACGGCGCCAGCGGCGGGAATGATGATGGGAATATAGGGCACAACGGCTTCGGCCGCGTCCTGTGCCTCGTGGTTCACTGCGGAATCATCTGACATGTGATCAATGCTCCTCCTGAAAGCAGGCGGTGAAACAAGCAAGCTCTGCGGCCATTCTAGGCACAGCCCTGGCGACATGGCTCAGGGAAAGCCATAGCCACCTTTTGCGCTCAGACCCGCGTCCCATGTCCGCCAATGGCGAACAGCACTTCTTCGATGTCGACCATGCGCAGGCAAGTTCACACTCGGAGTGCAACAGCATATGCTGGGCTTGCGGACGACCCGGCGCCGATTGCGAAATCGATGTGCACCGTCCAACGTCAGATCGCAGCGCCGAAGTCCCTCGCTGAAAGGATGGCTTCTATGGTTAGCGCTTCTTTCCTGTTCTGGCTGATCCTGCTGATGCTGGTGATTGGCCTGGGGACGGCGTCGATCCGGATTTTTCGCGAGTATGAGCGCGGTGTGGTCTTCACGCTGGGGCGCTTCTGGAAGGTCAAGGGGCCGGGACTGATCTTCATCATTCCCGCCATCCAGCAGGTGGTACGGGTCGATCTGCGCACCGTGGTCCTGGAGGTCCTCGCGCAGGATGTGATCTCGCGCGACAACGTCTCGGTCAAGGTCAATGCCGTGATCTATCTGCGCGTGGTGGATGCGGAAAAGGCGGTGATCCAGGTGGTCAATTATCTGGAGGCCACCAGTCAGCTCGCGCAAACCATGCTGCGCTCCGTATTGGGCAAGCATCAGCTCGACGAAATGCTGGCAGAGCGCGAATCGCTGAACCTGGACATCCAGCAGGCGCTGGATGCGCAAACCGACACCTGGGGCATCAAGGTCTCGAACGTGGAGATCAAGCAGGTCGATCTGACCGAATCCATGATCCGGGCGATCGCACGTCAGGCCGAGGCCGAACGCGAACGCCGCGCCAAGGTGATTCACGCCGAAGGCGAATTGCAGGCTTCGGAAAAACTGTCTCAGGCAGCGAAAGTTCTGGCTCAGGAGCCTCAGGCCATCTTGCTGCGCTACCTGGAGACGCTGACCGTGATCGGCGCGGACAGGAACACCACGGTGGTGTTCCCCTTGCCCATGGACCTGGTGACCCCGCTGATCAAGAAAATCACGCCCCTGCAGGCCTGAGCAAGGCCTGCAGGCTCAAGCCTCACACCAGGGCCGCCTCCATGCCTGCGCGGCGCAATTGCTCCAGCACCTCGCTCACATGGGCGTGGCCGCGTGTCTGCAGCACGAACTCGATCTCCACATTCTGCGCGGCCAGCATGGTGAAGGCACGCTGGTGATGGACTTCCTCGATATTCGCGCCGGCTCCGGCCACCGTGGCCGTGATCTGGGCCAGCACGCCGGGTACGTCGCGCGCGCTGACACGCACACGCGCCAGACGACCGGAGCGCACCATGCCGCGCTCGATGATGGCAGCCAGCAGCATGGGGTCGATATTGCCACCCGACAGCACCAGACCTATTTTCCGGCCCTTGAAGCGAGCGGGATAGCGCAGCAAGGCCGCCAGGCCCGCCGCCCCTGCGCCTTCAACCAAGGTCTTCTCGATCTCCAGCAGCATGAGCACGGCCTGCTCTATATCTCCTTCGTCCACCAGCAACAAATCGTCCACGCAGCGCTGCACCACCTCCTGGGTGATGATGCCTGGCTGGGTCACCGCAATGCCCTCGGCGATCGTCGAAGTCCCCATGGGAAGATCTGTGTGCCGCAGCGCATTGACCATGGAGGGAAAGCGCTGCGTCTGCACACCCACGACCTCCATCTCGGGCTTGATGGCCTTGGCTGCCGTGGCAATGCCCGCAATCAGACCGCCGCCGCCAATGGCAATGATCAGCGCATCCAGATCGGGCTGTGCCTGCAGGATTTCCAGCGCCAGCGTGCCCTGGCCCGCAGCAATCGCTTCGTCGTCATAGGGATGGACAAAGGTCAGTTGCTGCTCCTGCGCCAGCTGATAGGCATGGGCTCGCGCCTCGGCCAATGTGTCGCCATGCAGCACCACCTCGGCACCGAAGCCGCGCGTGCGCTCCACCTTCACACCCGGGGTGAAACGCGGCATGACGATGACGGCACGCAAGCCCAGACGTTGTGCGTGATAGGCCACGCCCTGGGCGTGGTTGCCCGCACTCATGGCGACCACGCCGCGTGCGCGCTCGGCATCGCTGAGCATGAGCAGCTTGTTCAGCGCGCCACGCTCCTTGAAGGATGCAGTGAACTGCAGGTTCTCGAACTTGAGATAGACCTGCGCCCCCGTGATCTGCGAGAGCGTGCGTGATTCCACAAAAGGGGTTTGAAGGACGGCGCCATTCAGGCGCGCAGCGGCGGCTTGGATATCTGCAAAGGTCAGCATGGTGGATCCATTTTGCAAGCAGCTCATCACCCCGCGCCAGTGCTGGGTTTGCGAATCAAAGCCATCCAGCTCGGTTGCTCAGTAATTGCTAGCTAATTGCCCTTTCCTAGCAAGGGAATAGCCGCCAAAACACTTCAAATCCGGCGCCGTTCTGCGAACTGTGAGCACCTAAGGATTTCCCTTGGTTTCAGCAAAACATGCAACATAGTGCCTAAATCGGCGTGCTTTTTTTCGATGAATCTGCATAATTGTGCCAACACCGAGTCAGTAACTGCACTATCTTTCATCTCAGCAGGAGCCGAGCATGCAGCAGCAAACCAACGTCGATTACCGCACAGAGCCCAGCCAGTACCGGCACTGGTCGTTTGAAGTGAATGGCAATATCGCCCGGCTCAAGCTGGACATCGCCGAGGACGCAGGCATACGCCCCGGCTACAAGCTCAAGCTCAACAGCTATGACCTGGGCGTGGATGTGGAGCTGCACGACGCCCTCAACCGCATCCGTTTTGAGCACCCGCAGGTGCGCTCCGTGATCGTGACCAGCGGCAAGGAACGCATCTTCTGCTCAGGTGCGAATATCTTCATGCTCGGCGTCTCGTCCCACGCCTGGAAGGTGAACTTCTGCAAGTTCACCAACGAGACGCGCAACGGCATGGAGGACAGCTCCAGGCACGACGGACTCAAGTTCGTCGCCGCCGTCAACGGCGCCTGCGCGGGCGGCGGCTACGAGCTGGCTCTGGCCTGCGACGACATCGTGCTGATCGACGACCGCTCTTCTTCCGTGTCACTGCCCGAGGTTCCGCTGCTGGGCGTGCTGCCTGGCACGGGCGGGCTGACGCGCGTGACCGACAAGCGCCATGTGCGTCACGACCTGGCCGACATCTTCTGCACCAGCGTGGAAGGCGTGCGCGGCCAGCGCGCCGTGGACTGGCGGCTGGTGGACGCGATCGCCAAGCCCGCACAGTTTGCCGAAGTGGTGCAGCAACGTGCCACGGCCCTGGGCGAGAGCAGCCCGCGCCCGGCTTCCGCCCAGGGCATACAGCTTGCCAGGCTGCAGCGCGAGCAAAGCCCGGACGGCCTGCACTATCGCCACGTCAGCGTGCAGATCGATCGCAGCAAGCGCAGTGCAACCATCACGGTCAAGGCCCCCCGTGGCGAACAGCCCGCCAGCCTTGAAGCCATAGAAGGCGCAGGCGCCGCCTGGTGGCCGCTGGCCATGGGCCGCGAGCTCGACGACGCCATCCTGCATCTGCGCACCAACGAGCTCGATGTGGGCACCTGGATTCTCAAGACCGAGGGCGATGCACGCGCCGTGCTGGCGGCGGGCCAGACCCTGGTGACGCACCGCGATCACTGGCTGGTGCAGCAAACCACAGGCCTGCTGCGCCGTACCTTTGCACGCCTCGATGTGTCGTCGCGCTCGCTGTTCGCCCTGATCGAGCCCGGCTCCTGCTTTGTCGGCATGCTGGCCGAGCTGGTCTTCTGCGCCGATCGCGCCTACATGCTGGTGCTGCCCGACGAGCCCGAGCGCGAGCCCGTCATCGAACTCGATGCCTTCAACTTCGGTCTGCTGCCGCTGGTCAACGATCAAAGCCGTCTGCAGCGTCGCTTCTATGAGGAGTCCGGGCCCCTGGAAGCCGCTCGCGCAGCGGTGGGCAAGCCGCTCAACGGCGACGCGGCCCAGCAACTCGGACTGGTCACCGCCGCGCTTGACGATATCGACTGGGAAGACGAGATCCGCATCGCCATGGAAGAGCGCGCCGCCATGTCGCCCGATGCGCTCACGGGTCTGGAAGCGAACCTGCGTTTCGCCAGCCAGGAAAACATGGTCACGCGCATCTTCGGGCGTCTGTCGGCCTGGCAGAACTGGATCTTCAACCGCCCCAACGCGGTGGGCGAAAAAGGGGCGCTGAAGCTCTACGGCACCGGACAGAAAGCCGGCTTCGATTTCAACAGGGTATGAGCCAACGGCCCTGAATCGGCAAAACATCACAGGAGACACCCCATGAGCAGCATCGACTACAGCCAGAAGATTCCCAACAACGTGGACCTCAGCGGCGACCGCACGTTGCAGCGTGCACTGGAGAGCTGGCAGCCCAATTTCATCCGCTGGTGGGACGATGTGGGCCCCGAAGGATCGACCAACCACGAGGTCTATCTGCGCACCGCGGTGAGCGTGGATCCGCAGGGCTGGGCGCAGTTCGGCTACGTCAAGATGCGCGACTATCGCTGGGGCATCTTCCTGAACCCGGCGGATCAGGAACGCAGCATTCACTTTGGCGATCACAAGGGCGAGAAAGCCTGGCAGGACGTGCCCGGCGAGCACCGCGCCAACCTGCGTCGCATCATCGTCACGCAAGGCGATACCGAACCCGCATCGGTGGAGCAGCAGCGCCACCTGGGCCTGACCGCACCGTCCATGTACGACCTGCGCAATCTGTTCCAGGTCAATGTGGAAGAAGGTCGCCACCTCTGGGCCATGGTCTACCTGTTGCACAAGCATTTCGGACGTGACGGACGCGAGGAAGCCGAGGCACTGCTGGAGCGCCAGAGCGGCGATGAAAACAACCCTCGCATTCTGGGCGCCTTCAACGAAAAAACGCCGGACTGGCTGGCGTTCTTCATGTTCACCTACTTCACCGACAGAGACGGAAAATTCCAGCTCGCAGCGCTGGCCGAATCCGCGTTCGACCCGCTGGCGCGCACCACCAAATTCATGCTGACCGAAGAGGCGCACCACATGTTTGTCGGCGAGTCCGGCGTCTCGCGCGTGCTGGCCCGAACCTGCCAGGTCATGAACGAACTCAAGACCGACGATGTGAACAAGCTGCGCAGCGCGGGCGTCATCGACCTGCCCACGATTCAGCGCTATCTGAACTTTCACTACAGCGTGACCATCGACCTGTTTGGTGCCGACCAGTCGAGCAATGCCGCCACCTTCTACAGCTCGGGCCTCAAGGGCCGTTACGAAGAGGGCAAGCGCGAGGACGACCACAGACTGCACGACCAGAACTACAAGGTGCTGGAGGTCGTGGACGGCAAGTTGCAGGAGAAGGAAGTGCCCATGCTCAACGCCTTGAACGAGGTGCTGCGCGACGACTACATCAAGGACAGCAATGCCGGTGTGGGCCGCTGGAACAAGGTGATGGAAAAGGCCGGAATCGACTTCCGCCTGACGGTGCCGCACAAGGCCTTCAACCGGCAGATCGGCGCGCTGGCAGGCGTGCGCATCAGCCCCGACGGCCGCCCCGTGAGCGAGCAGGAATGGTTGGCCAGGAAGAACGAGTGGCTGGCCAGCGACGACGACCGCAGCTTTGTCGCATCGCTGATGAAGCCATGCCTGGAGCCCGGCAAGTTCGCCGGCTGGATTGCCCCGCCGGTCATGGGTATCAATCGCCAGCCCGTGGACTTCGAGTATGTGAAATTTTGATCCCCCCTGAGCGGCTGAGCCGCTTCCCCCAAGGGGGACGACATCCTCGCGGCGGGGCGGCCCTTGCTCGATGTCACTGAGTTGGGTTGCCACGGTTTGGAGAAAGAAATGAGCACCATCACGCTGATTGAAAACGGCATCCTGAAGCAGCATCTGATCGACCCGGAAATCTGCATTCGCTGCAATACCTGCGAGGCGACCTGCCCCGTGGACGCCATCACGCATGACGACAACAACTATGTGGTCATGGCGGACAAGTGCAACGGCTGCATGGACTGCATCTCGCCCTGCCCGACCGGCTCCATCGACAACTGGCGACTGGTATCGGCAAGCAAGCCCTACAGCGTGGCCGAGCAGCTGGGCTGGGAGAGCCTGCCCGAAGAGCTTTCTGCCGATGCACTGGCCGCCGCGCAGACGGCCGAGAATGCCGGCGATGTGCAGGATCTGAGCCAGGCCCAGGCCGTGATCGCAGCCGCTGCCGGTCTGGCCGAAAGCGGCGCTGCGCAAGTCTTTCACGCAGCCAGTTATGGCGCCACCACGCCGCCCTGGTCTGCCGCCCATGCCTACACCAATCTGCATGGTCCCAAGGCTGCGGTGACGGCCACGGTGGTGGGCAATCTGAACTGCACGGAAGCCGGCTTCGACAACGAGACCCACCACATCGTGCTGGACTTCGGTGCCATGCCTTTCCCGGTGCTCGAAGGTCAGTCGCTGGGCATTGTCCCGCCCGGTGTGGATGCCGGCGGCAAGCCCCATGTGGCGCGCCAGTACTCGATTGCCAGTGCCCGCAATGGCGAGCGCCCCGGCTACAACAATCTGGCATTGACCGTGAAACGCGTGGTCGAGGATCACCAGGGCCAGCCCGTGCGCGGCGTGGCCAGCAACTATCTCTGCGATCTGCAGGTGGGTGACAAGGTACAGGTCATAGGCCCGTTCGGCAGCAGTTTTCTCATGCCCAATCACCCGCGCTCGCACATCGTGATGATCTGCACCGGCACAGGCAGCGCGCCCATGCGCGCCATGACGGAATGGCGCCGCCGCCTGCGCAAGAGCGGCAAGTTCGACAGCGGGAAACTGCTGCTGTTCTTCGGTGCGCGCACGCCTCAGGAGCTGCCCTATTTCGGCCCCCTGCAAAACCTGCCCAAGGATTTCATCGACATCAACTTCGCCTTCTCTCGCGTGGCCGGCCAGCCCAGGCGCTATGTGCAGGACGCCATGCGCGAGCGCTCGGCCGATCTCATGGAATTGCTGCGCGACGACAACACGCACATCTATGTCTGCGGTCTCAAAAGCATGGAGGACGGCGTCGTTCTGGCCCTGCGTGACGTGGCCCAGCAAGCAGGCCTGGGCTGGGAGGAACTGGGCGCAAGACTCAAGCGCGAAGGACGTCTGCACCTGGAAACCTATTGAGGCCTCAAGCCCTCGCGAATCCTGTGGACGGCAAGCAGGATTCGCGCATCAACGCTGCGGATGCATGTCATGCCCTTGACAGCGCAGCCCCTGCCAGCGCCCTACAGTGCAACGACCATAACCCACGAAAGACATGGCATGAATGCACGGGCGAACTTTCTGCGCATGCAAGACAGCACGCGTGAAGACTGGCAGTTGATCGGCGGCGAATTTGCACAGTTCAGCCAGGGCCTGCCCGAGCGGGTGATGGCCCATCTGAAGCTGCTGGAAGGCGACTATGGCGGCTTTCCGGTGGACCGCTACACCCACTCCCTGCAAACCGCTACGCGCGCGCTGCGCGACGGCCGTGACGAGGAGTATGTGGTGTGCGCGCTGCTGCACGACATTGGCGATACCCTCGGGTCCTTCAACCACCCCGACATTGCCGCAGCGATCCTCCAGCCCTTTGTGAGCGAGGCCAATCACTGGATGGTCCAGCATCACGGCATCTTCCAGGGCCATTACTTCTTCCATCACATCGGCCTGGACAGGGACATGCGCGAGCAGTTCCGGGAACATCCGCACTACCAGCGCACGGCCGAGTTCTGCGAACTCTATGACAACCCGGCCTTCGATCCCCGGGCCGAGACCTTGCCTCTGAGTGAATTCGAGCCCATGCTGCGCCGCCTGATGCAGCGACCCCGGCAAAGCATCTACAAGGCCGCCATGGACTCGGAGATGCGGGACGCCCGGAGGTCCTAGCACGTGCCGGCAAACCACCATTAAAAGATGAGCTGACACCGTACACCCATCAACAGATATGGCCGTGATTCGATACCTATCTGTTGTGCAGAAAGCGATTGCAGCTCATCTTTTTACGGGGCTTTGGCCCTCCCTCGCCGCTAATGCGCGTAGGCGTCCTGCGCCAGCGCGCAGGCCAGTATCCAGGCCGGGTCCACCAGCTCGGCGCCGCGGGCCTGCGGCGCCTGCGGCAGGGCCAGCGGAATCTCGGTGCAGCCCATGATCACGGGCACGGCGCCGTGGCGCTGCAGCAGCGGTGCCAGCGCCTCGCCGAAGCATTGCACGGCCAGCGGCATGTCGCCTTGTTTCACGCCCTCGTATATGCCTTGCATGAGCCGGGCTCGCCCCGCCTGTCCGGGGCGCAGCGCGGCAATGCCGCAATCGGCCAGCGCTGCGTCGTAGAGCCCGCTGTCATAGGTGCCGTCCGTGGCCAGCACCAGGGCCTGGCGCGCGCCGCCTGCCTTCAGATACAGCGCCGTCTGCTGCGCGATGTGCAGCACGCGCAGCTGCGGGAAAAGCGCCTGTATCTGCCCATGCCAGGCATGGGCCGTGTTGCAGGCCAGGGCCACGCTGCGCACGCCCAGGGCCGCGAGCCGGCCCGCGCCCTGCAGCAGATGCGCAGCCGGGCCCTCAGGTGACTGCGGATCGCGGCGCAGCGCCTGTGTGCGATCGGGCATGGGCAGTTGCACCAGCCAGTGCTCGGGATAGGCCTGGTCATGCACGGGCAGGCCCTGGTCCTGCAGGTGCCGGGTGCAGGCCTGCACGAACAGGCGCACGAAATCCGCGCCCGCTGCAGGCCCCATGCCGCCGAGAATGCCGACCGCCTGCATCTCAGAACGCCGGCTTGTCGCCGCGCTCCTGCAGGTTGCGCTGCAGCTGCTCGCTCATGGGCAGACCCAGTGCCGCGTTCTTGGGCGGAATGGGCTGCATGAACCATTTGTCGTAGAGCCTGGCGAAGGCGCCAGACTTCATCATGTCGCCGATCACGCCATCCACCAGCTGCTTGAACTGCGGGTCGTCCTTGCGCAGCATGCAGGCATAGGGCTCGACCTGCAGCGCATCGGCCACGACGTGGAAATCCCTGGGATTCTTGGCGTTGGCGATCAGGCCGTAGAGCAGGATGTCGTCCATGCCGAAGGCCGCGGCGCGGTCGTTCTCGACCAGCAGAAAGCCGTCGGCATGGTCCTTGGCCATGACGATGTTCATGCCCCAACCCTGCTCGGCATTGGCCTTGCGCAGCACCTGCAGATTGGTGGTGCCGGTGGTAATGGCCGCCGTCTTGCCCTTGAGATCGGCATAGCTCTGGATGCCCGAGCTCTTCTTCACCAGCAGCCGCGTGCCGGTGTAGAAGTGGTTGATGGCAAAGCCCACCTCCTTGGCCCGCACCGTGTTGTTGGTGGTCGATCCGCACTCCAGGTCTATGGTGCCGTTGGCCAGCAGCGGCATGCGGTTTTGCGAGGTCACGGCCTGCCAGCGCACCTCCAGCGCGGGCAGGTTCAACTGCTTCTTCACGGCTTCGGCCACCGTCTGCGAAAGCTCCACGGTCATGCCTATGGGCTTGCCGTTGTCCAGGTAGCTGAAGGGCACGGAGGACTCGCGGTAGGCCAGCGTGATGCGCCCGCTGTCGCGCACCTTGGCCAGGGTATCGGCATGGACAGCGCCCAGAAAACCCAGGCCCAGTGCCGCACAAAGCACGGTGGAGTGAAGTTGCATGCGGTGTCTCCTCTTCGGTGGTGGATGTGCCGCCAGTGTAGAAAGCGCGCCAGGCTCCGGAGGATGACAATATCGGGCTGATCCATGCCCCTGGTTTATGGGTGGCTGCGCAGGCACCGCCATGCTCCGGGTAAACACCGCAACCGAGGGCCGCCCGGCCGCACGCATACATCGACATCGCGCGGGCAGACCATAACCTGGGTGCATACCCTGCATGCCAAATGCCATGGCTGCGCAGCCCCGTACGGGCCTACAGTGCGGCAGCATGGAGAAACGATCAATGCATGTCTGCATCGTGGGCGCCGGCATCGTCGGCCTGGCCACTGCCTATGCGCTGCAGCGCGCGGGCTGCCGCGTCACGGTCCTGGAGCGCGGGCCCGGCCCTGCAGCGGGCGCCAGCGGCGGCAACGGCGCGCAGCTCAGCTATTCCTACGTGCAGCCGCTGGCCGATCCCGGCATCTGGAAGATGCTGCCGCTGCTGCTGCTGGAAAAGGACTCGCCGCTGGCCCTGCGCCTGCGCGCCGACCCCGCCCAATGGGCCTGGGGACTGCGCTTTCTGGGCGCCTGCAATGCACGCGCCTCCATGGCCGGCACGCAGGCGCTGCTGAGGCTGGCCGCCGAAAGCCGGCAGGCTTTCGAGCGTCTGCAAGCGCAGGAGTCCCTGAGCTGCGCACTGCACACGCCGGGCAAGCTGGTGCTGTACCACACGCAGCAGGGCCTGGATGCCGCGGCCCGGCAGGTGGCCCTGCAATCGCGCCTTGGCGGCGCCAGCCAGCAGGTGGTGGATGCCACCGCCGCCGTGCGCCTGGAGCCCGCGCTGGCCGGCTACGCGGGCCGCATGGCGGGCGCCGTTCACACCCCCAGTGAAAGCGCTGCCGACTGCCGTCAGCTGTGCGAGCAGTTGGCGGCGCTGCTGGCCGCGCGCGGCGCCGAGCTGCGCTACGACACCGAGGTGCTGGGCTTCGAGCGCCAGGGCGACGCCGTCACCGGCCTGCGCACCGCCGCAGGCCCGCTTCAGGCCGAGCACTACGTGCTGGCCAGCGGCTGGGAAAGCCCGGCCCACGCGCGCCAGCTGGGCCTGCGCATTCCCGTCTATCCGCTCAAGGGCTACAGCATCACTGTGGACATAGCATCCGACCACAACCAGGCCGCGCCGCGCGTGAGCGTGACCGACACCGCGCGCAAGGTGGTGTTCGCACGCCTGGGCGAGCGCCTGCGCGTGGCCGGCATGGTGGAGATCATCGGCCGCGACACACGCATCGATCCGGCCCGCATCGACAGCCTGCGCCGCTCCACGCAGCAGGTCTTTGCCCAGCTGCCGCTGCAGGGCTCGCTGCATCCCTGGAGCGGCATGCGCCCGGCCACGCCCACAGGCCTGCCCATCACCGGCCGCCAGCGCGGCGGCCCGCGCAATCTGTGGCTGCAGACCGGTCATGGCGCGCTGGGCCTGACGCTGGCTTTCGGCTCGGCGCAGCGGCTGGTCGCGCAGATGCACGCGGCCTGAGCGCGGGCCTGCTCAGGACTCTCTCAGAAGCTCCTGCAGGGCCTTGCGCATTTCCTGGGTCATGGCGCGCGCCAGCACCGAGCCCGGGCGTTGAGGCAGGCTCAGCGCGTTCACTCCCACGGTGATGCGCGGCAGCAGCGGCACCACATGCACTCGGCGCCGGTCGGCCGCCAGGGCCGTGCAGCCGTCCATGATGGCCGCGCCCAGCCCGTATTCGGCCATGGACAGCGCCGCATGATAGGTCTGCACCGTCACCACGGGCGACAGCCCAACGCCATGCTCGCGGCAGGCCTGGCCCAGGCGCATGCCCAGCGGGTCGCGCGCATCGAGCGCGACCACAGGCAGATCGGCCAGGTCCTTGAGTTCCATGCCTTCGGCGCGCACGCGCGAAGGCGGCAGCAGTCCCTTGGGCAAGACGCAGAACATGTCCACTTCGGCCAGCAGCTCGTGCTCCAGCGCGGGCTGACCCACGGAGCTGATCACAAAGCCCACATCGGCCTCCTGCAGCAGCAGGGCCGACACCACCTGCGGCGTGTGCAGCGCCTGCACGTGCACCTGGACCTGCGGATGGCGACACCTGAAGCCCGCCACGGCACGCGGCAGCACCTCGCGGCTGAGCGCGAATACCGTCAACACATTGAGCCGGTCGGCCGACTGGCCATGACGCAGATTGGCGGCCAGGCGCTGCACCTCGTCGAGCTGCTCGAACAGCTTCTCGATATGCGGAAACAGGGCCAGCGCTTCATTGGTCGGCGTCAGCCGCCCCCGCGCGCGCTGGAACAGCGCAAAGCCCATCTGCAACTCGGCATGCTGCAGCGTGCGGCTGACTGCGGGCTGGGTGACGTTGATGAGGCGCGCGGCCGCGCTGACGCTGCCGGTCTGCATCACGGCATTGAAGACTTCGATATGTCGCAGACGCATGCCCGGCCTCCTGCCACCGCCTCACTCGGACTGCGCGCGCGCCAGGCGTTCGCTCTTCCAGTACACATCGTCGCCGCCGTCGAGGCGGTTGAGCACGCGGGCCAGCACGAACAGCAGATCGGACAGGCGGTTCAGATACTGGCGCGGCGCGGCTCGCATGGCCTCGGCCTGCTCCAGTGCAACCACCTGGCGCTCGGCACGGCGCGCCACGGTGCGGCATACATGGGCCTGTGCGGCAGCGCGCGTGCCGGCCGGCAGGATGAACTCCTGAAGACGCGGCAGCTGCGCGTTGTAGTGGGCCAGCGCGTTGTCGAGCTGCAGCAGCGCATCGTCCTTGAGCAGCTCATAGCCCGGCATGGACAGCTCGCCGCCCAGGTTGAACAGCTGGTGCTGGATGTCGATCAGCAGGTCGCGCACCTCCTGGGGCATTGGCTCGCACAGCAGCAGGCCGATATGCGAGTTCAGTTCATCCACATCGCCCATGGCATGCGGGCGACCGCTGTTCTTGGAAACGCGGGTGTTGTCTCCGAGGCCGGTGGTTCCGTCATCTCCGGTGCGGGTGGCGATTTGCGTGAGGCGGTTGCCCATGAGTCATCCCTTGTCAAAGCTGCGAGTTTTCAGGGCCGGAGCGGCCCTCAGATACTGCCGCCATTGTGCGTTACAGCCCGCAGGCAAATGTAGTCTGAGGCAACAGCAGGCAAAAGTGCTGGCCCTTTGCCGCCTCACAGGGTGCAATGCACTCCTGTTATCGCATAGAGAAGGAATGCCATTCATGAACAAGAAGAATCTGCTCAATTGCAAGGTCTCGTCATTCGAAGTCGTCAGCGTGGTGCTGTTTTCTGCGCTCACCCTGGGCGGGGGCATGGCTTTGGCGCAAACCGGCGGCGGCAACGCCGGCAACAACAAGGAGCCTGCGCGCATCGTGCAGTCGGGTTCCGCCACCGGCGTGCAGCAGGCACCGACTGCAAAAAGCAGCGTGCAAGCGGCCTTCGAGCGTGCCGACGCCAATCGCGACGGTCAGCTCAGTGCGCAGGAAGCACGCCAGCTACCTGTCATCTCCCAGCGCTTCGAAGAGATCGACAGCGACCGCAACGGCCAGCTGTCACGCGCCGAATTCGACAAGGGTGCTCAGCAGTACTGAGGCCTTGCCGCGGCGCTTTCCTGATCACGCCGCAGCGCCGAGTTCCTCCTGCGGCAAGGCAAACTCGGCCCCTGCATAGTCCAGGTGAATCTCGAACTCGCGGCGCAGCAGGCGCTGCGCCCAGTCTTCGACCAGGCTGCGCTGCGCAGCACTCACCCGCCCTCCCATTTCCAGCCGCACCAGGCTCGGCTCCTCGAGGCCAAAGGCACGATAGCCCCCCAGCGGCAGCAGACCCCGGGCATGGTCCTCGACGGCGCGAAACAAGGCCTCGCCGGAATCGCAGATCGCCGAGGCCACAAACACCTCGGGGTCACGTTCCACCCAGTTCAGCACATTGCCGATCTGCGCCACGCCATGCGCCCGGCAGGCCTGCGTGACGCCGGGGCGGCCGCCATCCAGCATGGCAAACACAATGTCCAGGCCCGTCTGCTCGACCATCGCCGAGACACAGGTCCGGGCCCAGCCCGGGCGATGCTGGTGACCGCAGAACTGGGTGACCAGCTGCCCTTCAAAACCGGCGCGCCTGAGACCGTCCGCATAGGCCGCGCGGCCACGCAGACCCGGCGGCACCTTCTCGCCTGAGAAATGCCCCACCTTGCCCGTCTTGCTCCACTGGCTGGCCAGCACGCCGGCGAGGAATGCCGATTGCTCCTGCAGCACCTCGTAACGCGCCACATTGGGTGCCGCCCAGCTGCCTTGCGTGACCGCAAAAGCCTGCTCGGGCCAGCGCTCGGCCAGGATCTGCACCGGACCGTCACCCTGACCGCCATGCGCAAGAATCAGTGCGTAGCGACCACCGCACAATGCGGACATTTCGGCGGCACGCTGCTGCGCCGACTGGCCGGCCACCCAGAGCACATCGACCTCATGGCCGGCATCTCTTGCCCTGTGGGCTCCGCGCAGTCCCGACTCGTTGAAACTGCCCTGCCCTTCGGGGCCAAACAGCACCACGGCATAGCGTGGCTTACGGGGTGAATACAGTTTCTCGCTGCTCATCGTTGTCTCTTCTGCTTAAAGTTTTGCACCTGTCTTTTTCGCGATATCTCCCCAGGCCAGATGCTGGTCCGCAATCAGCTGGGTGAAGGCCTTGGATTCCATATCCCGGGTCACGAATCCCTGGGCTTCCAGCGTCTGTGCAAACTCGGGACGCGCGCTGATCTGTCGCACCGCGCTGGCGATTCTTTCGGCCAGCGCCCTGGGCAAGCCGGCGGGAGCCGAAATGCCGACGAAGTTTTCGGAGACCAGCTGCGCCAGCCCCAGTTCGGCCACGCTGGGCACCGCCGGTGCCTGGGCTACGCGGCGTGGCGATGTCAGTGCCAGCAGCTTGAGCCGGCCCTGCTTGTGCAGCGCGATGTTCTGCGGCAGCGCATCGATGGCCAGCTTGATATGGCCGCTGAGCAGATCCGCACGCATGGGGCCGGCGCCGCGGTAAGGCACATGCTCCATGGACAGCTTGAGCGTCTGCGCAAACTGCTCGCCCACCAGATGCCCCACCGAGGCAGCGCCGCCGCTGCCAAAGGCCACGGGGGCAGGCTGCTCCTTGATCCAGCTCACCAGCTCGCTCAGGCTGTTGGCGGGCACCGAGGGATGCACGGCAAACACCGTCGGCACGGCGCCGATATAGGCCAGGTGTTCGAAGCTGCGCAAGGGGTCGTAGCCAGGGCTTTGCAGCAGCGATGGCGCTATCGACAGCGCCGCCGAATTCGATACCAGCAGCGTGTAGCCGTCGTTGGCGCTGTGCGCCACGATCTGCGCGCCAATCGACGAGCCCGCGCCGGGCTTGTTGTCTATGACCACGCTCTGGCCCAGCTTCTCGGCCAGCGCGGGAGCCAGCACCCGCGCCACGATATCGCTGGAGCCGCCGGGCGGAAAGGTCACGACCAGTTTGATGGGCCGCGCCGGCCAGGCCTGGGTCTGCGCCGCACGCACATGCCATGCCGCGCCCAGCATGCCTGCCGCCGACACCCCGGCCAGCCCCTGAATGAATGATCTGCGACCCGTATCGCGCATAGCTCCGCCCTCCGAACTGCTTTTGGTTTGAAGCGAGCTCTGCAGCGCACGCCATGAGGCTTGCCAATATAGGCACACCCGGCACAAACCCTAAACACTGATTTCTCATTAGCTAGGGCGGAACTTATCTATATGCCCGCGCCAGACGGCTGCGCCACGACGAAACCGCGATCTCTGCCAGCTCCAATGGGCATGCGCCATGCGTAGCGATCGCGACCTTGAGCGGCATGGCCTAGTACCCAATACGTACACGCCCGGACCGGGCCAGGTGGTATTCTTTTTCTCCTCTGGAGACCCCGATGAACGCACCTGTTGCCCATACCTCGCTGCAGCCCGATTTCGTGCAGCGCCCCATCCCCGAAGAATTTCTGCAGGCTCTGCAAACACGTTTCGGCGGCCAGTGCTCCACGGCCTTGGCCGTGCGCGAGCAGCATGGCCGCGATGAAGGCGCGATTTCCGCGCCCCCTCCGGCAGCCGTGGTGTTTGCCGAATCCACCCAGGACGTGCAGGATGCCGTCAAGCTCTGCGACCAGTACGGCGTGCCCGTGATTGCCTATGGCGCCGGATCGTCGCTGGAAGGTCATCTTCTGGCCGTGCAAGGCGGCATCACCATCGACGTCAGCCGCATGAGTCGCGTGCTCTCGGTCAACACCGAAGACCTGACCATCACCGTGCAACCCGGCATCACGCGCAAGGCGTTGAACGAGGCCATCAAGGACACCGGCTTCTTCTTTCCCATCGACCCCGGTGCCGACGCTTCGATTGGCGGCATGACCTCGACCCGCGCCAGCGGCACCAATGCCGTGCGCTACGGCACCATGCGCGAGAACGTGCTGGCCCTGGAGGTAGTGACAGCCAGCGGCGAAGTGGTGCGCACAGGCAACCGCGCCAAGAAGAGCGCCGCCGGCTACGACCTGACCCGCCTGCTGGTGGGCAGCGAAGGCACGCTGGGCATCTTCACCGAGATCACGCTGCGCATCTACCCGCTGCCCGAAGCGGTGAGCGCCGCCATCTGCTCTTTCTCCAGCATCGAGAACGCCGTGCACACGGTGATCCAGACCATCCAGATGGGCATTCCCATCGCCCGCGTGGAACTGGTCGATGTGAACTCCGTGCGCATGGTCAATGCCTACAGCAAGCTGTCCCTGCGTGAAGAGCCCATGCTGCTGATGGAGTTCCACGGCTCCCCCACCGGCGTGAAGGAGCAGGCCGAGATGGTCCAGGACATTGCCCATGAATTCGGCGGCAATGCCTTTGAATGGGCCGAACGCCCCGAAGACCGTACGCGTCTGTTCACCGCGCGCCACAACGCCTATTTCGCAGCCGTTTCCAGCGTGCCCGGATGCCGCTGCATCACCACCGATGCCTGCGTTCCCATCAGCCGCCTGGCCGATGCGCTGCTGGAGTGCGTGACCGAGGCCGATGCCAGCGGCATCCCCTACTTCCTGGTCGGCCACGTGGGCGATGGCAACTTCCACTTCGGCTATCTGATCGATCCCGACAACGACGCCCAGCGCCAGCAGGCCGAGCAACTCAACCACACGCTGGTGGCTCGCGCGATTGCGCTGGGCGGTACCTGCACGGGCGAGCACGGCATCGGCATCCACAAGCAGGGCTTTTTGCTCGAAGAGGCGGGAGCCGGTGCGGTGCAGATGATGCGTGCCATCAAGCAGGCTCTGGACCCCAAGAACATCCTGAACCCAGGCAAGATCTTTCAGCTGCAGTGAGCCTCGCTCGCTTGCTGAAGACGCGCAAACCATGAAAAAGGGCCTGCAGTTGCAGGCCCTTTTCTGTTCTCGGATCGGCGCTTTACTTGCCGACCTTGAGCTGACCGCCGCGACCCAGGCCGCCCTTGACTTCCTGTGCCTTGTAGTTGCGCAGCGAGATCACCATGTTGTTGTAGGCATCCATGAAGGCGGCAACCGTGGCCTTGCCTTCGGGTGAGCGCGAGAAGCCGCCCAGACCTCCGCCCACGCCACCGCCGAACGCGCCCATGGCTGCGCCGAAGTTGGTGGCTGTGGAGTTGCCTTCGGAGATGGAGATCTGCACGCCAGAACGGATGTCGAACATGCTCAGCGTCACCACCGAAGCCTTGCTCTGCATGGCACCGCCGATCAGCGTACCCACATTGCCGAACAGACCGCCCACGCCCGCTGCCAGCTGACCGGTTGCATCGTTGTCGATGATGATGGAAGGCTCCATGTAGTAGTCGGCAGCCACGCGCTGGCCCTTTTGCTGCTTGGAGCCGGCGCGGAATTCACCCGAGTTGCGCTGCTTGTCGGTGATCGCCGACATCTTGCTTTCGGTGCGGTTGTTGCCGATGGAGGTGATCACAAAGCAGTTGGACTGCTGCACGGCCAGACGGATCAGGGGCTCGATGGTCGTGATCTTGGTGGCAGCGCCAAAGCTGGCATACCACTCCTTGCCGCGACCGTCATCCACGGCCAGGGTACCCAGAGGGGCATCGCAACGCTCGAGCGTAGAGTTCGCATTCACGCTGGTTGCGCCGCCCGCTGCGCCGGTGGCAGCTGTGGGAGCC
Organism: Comamonas sp. HJ-2; assembly: GCF_053615495.1. Classification (NCBI taxonomy): domain Bacteria; kingdom Pseudomonadati; phylum Pseudomonadota; class Betaproteobacteria; order Burkholderiales; family Comamonadaceae; genus Comamonas; species Comamonas sp. HJ-2. The sequence continues at coordinate 219,808 of NZ_JBSIFD010000004.1, forward strand.
GTACCCGTGGAGATGGTGCCGCCGCCGGGGGTCACGCAACCGCCCAGTGCCAGGGCCGATGCGATAGCTGCCAGACGCAGCGTTGTCTTCTTGGACATAGTGATGCTTTCAAAAAAATAGAAAATGCTGCAGCGCTCACAGCGCCTCAGCGGTAATACCAACCCGACGAGCCCCATACCATGTAGTAGGGCGCGCCCACATACCAGCCATTCCAGGACTTGCGCTCATCCTCGATGGCCTGATAGCGTGCATGAGCATTCTGTTTGGCGGCTTGCGCCTGGGGCAGCAGGCGCTTGGCTTCCTTGAAGCCCTTGGCGGCAGCACGCGACAGCCAGGCCTCGGCTTCGGCGGGGTCCGGGCCCATTTCTTCAAAGCCCAGCAGATACAGACGGCCCAATGCAAACTGGGCCTGACCGTTACCGGCATCGCCGGCCTTGCGCATCCATTCGATGGCCTGATAGCTGTTGCGCTCCACGCCATCGCCGCGCAGATAGCGCAGTCCCAGGTCATAGGCTGCGCGAGGATCGGCCTCGGCTTTTTGCACCAGTGCCGCCAGGCGGCGCTCTGCCTCGGGATTGACGGGCTCGCCACGGAAAGTCGCGACATTGCGCGGCAGCTCGGAACAGTTATTGCCTTCGCACAGGCGCACGGTGGGCGAAGCAGGTGCCAACTGCTCCTGCGGTGTCTGTACCGCGCATGCTGTCAATGCAAGAGCCGCCAATGAAAAGGTGGGGGCGAGCAGGCGCATGGATGTCTCCTCTGAATTCTCAGCCGCTGAAAGCCGAAAAGTATACATAAGCAAAAATCAGTAATTTTTACGACGAGTTGACAACACGCATACCCCACCAAAGAGGGGTATCCCGCACAAAATGCAAAATCCCGACAAGGCCTTGCCTGCACTTCGGTGTCGTGGAGCCTGTGTATGACGGATACATTTCAAAACTCATGACAAAAAAATGGCTTGCCTCGACCTGGCCTCTGCCTGCACTGCTCGTCTGGCTTCTGGCCTGGGTGATTTTTGCGGGTCTGGCGCGCCTGCTGCCCTGGTGGCTGGCCCTGCTGGTCGGCGGCGGCTTCAGCACGGCGGCCAGTCTCTACGGGCCTAACTGGTGGCGCAGGCTCATCATTGCGGCCGGGTTTCCGCTGTCGTTTCTGGTGCTCAGCGCCAGCCAGTTGCCCGCCTGGGGCTGGCTGCTGCCTCTGGCCTTGCTGCTGCTGATCTACCCGCTCAATGCCTGGCGTGATGCCCCCGTCTTTCCAACGCCGTTAAATGCGCTCAAAGGACTGGCAGAGGTCGTGCAGTTGCCGAGGCAGGCGCTGGTGCTGGATGCCGGCTGCGGCATGGGCGATGGCTTGCGCGCACTGCGCAGTGCGCTGCCGCAGGCCCGCCTCAATGGTCTGGAATGGAGCTGGCCACTGGCGATTGCCAGCGCCCTGCGCTGCCCCTGGGCACGCGTGCGGCGTGGCGATATCTGGCTGGCCGACTGGAGCGGCTATCAACTGGTCTATCTGTTCCAGCGGCCCGAAAGCATGGGCCGCGCCGCTGTCAAGGCTGCCACCGAGATGCAGCCCGGCAGCTGGCTGGTGAGCCTGGATTTCCAGCTGCCCGGCGTGGAAGCGACGGCATGCCTGCAAGGCAATAGCCGCCACAAGGTATGGATCTACGCCATTCCGCTGGATGGCGCAGAACGCAGCTGAGACGCTTTATTTGGCTCCGCCGCTGGCCTTGCTCACGTAGAGAGCAACGGCAGCGATATCGGCTTCGCTCATTGTGGCCTTGAAGGAGGGCATGGAGCCGATGCCGTCCTTCAGAGCACGCGCCACGCGAGCCGCATCGGGCTGCAACTCGTCCAGCACCGGGCCTATGGCACCTTCCGCACCAGCGTCCTTGAGGGTATGGCACACCGCGCAGGCAGGGACTGCAGCAGTGGTGAACAGCTCTTTGCCGCGCGCCATCTGGGCAGCCTGATCGGCGTGGGCTGCAGTGCCCGCAAAGGCGGTCAAGAGCAGGGCGGCGAGGGTGTGGTTTGTCTTCATCATTGTTCTTGGAGAAATGCGATGCATCGGGGTTGGATCCCATGCCCTGCGTCCCTTCTTCCGGCACGGGGCATGGGCAGTGATTGCGACACTCAGGCCACAGTGACAGTCACGGCGTGGTCGGCCCAGCTGGTGTTGTTGTAGCCGCTCTGGTTTTCACCACGCGTTTCGGGCTGCACATTGCCCTTGACGTCGGTAGCGCGGCTGGCCAGGGTGTGGGTACCCTTGGGCAGCTGTACCTGCAGCACGAACTGGCGCCAGGCGTACTTGCCCATATCGGGGCCAATCAGGCGAGCCTGCTTCCAGGTCTTGCCGCCGTCGATGGAGACTTCCACCCCCTTGACGGCGTTCATGCCGCCGAAGGCCACGCCCTGAATCTGCACCAGGCCTGAGGCCTGGTTGCCGTCTTCGGGGATGGGGCTGTTGATCCAGGACTTGACGCTCATTTCCTGCACCGAAGGCTGGCTGGGGTCGCCCTTGCTGCCGGGGGGCGAGATGCGGTAGCCGTGGGACATGATGTGCGCTTCGCTTTCCTTGACGGTAAAGGCCAGCTGCTTGATGTACTTGATGTTGTTCACGCCGGTGTAGCCGGGCACGATCAGGCGCAGCGGGCCGCCATGGGCCAGAGGCACGGGCTCGCCGTTCATCTCCCAGGCCAGCAGCGCGTCCTCCATGGCCGACAGAGGCACGGAACGCTCCACCAGCACGCTCTTGGGGTCCAGTCCTGCGGGCAGCACCTCTCCGCCCGTTCCCGTCATGTAGACCATGCCGTCGGCCACGCCGCCCAGGGCCTTGACCACCTCGCGCACTGGCACGCCGCTCCAGACCACGCAGCCTGCAGCGCCTACGGTCCATTGCGTACCGCTGGGCTTGGTGGGGAAGAAGGCGCGGCCATTGCCCGAGCATTGCAGCACCATGGTCACCGTTTCCAGGCCCAGCTTCTTGAGCTCGCCAACGGTCAGCTTGGCGGGCTTCTTCACGCCATCAATCTGCACCGCCCATGCATCGCGATCGGCCACGATGGACTCGGAAGGCGTGGGCAGGTTGTTGCGCACATAGAGCTGGTTGGTGGGCGTGACCACGCTGGAGCCAAACGCGCTGCGCTTGGTCTCGATGGTGGTAGAGCTGTGCACGATCACGGCATCGGCATTCTTGAAGCCGGCATAGCCAGGTAGAGGCTTGGCTGCGGGTGCAGCGGCCTGTGCCATGGCCTGGCTCTGGAAGCTTGCCAGACCGGCTGCAGCCAGCGCACTGGCGCTACCGGCGAGCAGGCGGCGACGTGGCAGAGAGGTGGGTTGTTGCATGGGGTCTCCTCGGTAATTTTGGTGAATGATCAGAGCGAAAAATCCGGTTCAGCCATCGACTTTCTCAGGGGCCCCCAGAGCGCGCGATGCCACGGCCAGAGCCTGTTTCTTCTGTGCGATCAGCACCAGCGGGCGGCCTTCTCTCGAACGCACCACCTTCCAGTAGCTGTTGGCCCACCAGCCCTGGCCGTCGGCCATCCGCTGGGGCTGCTCGAAGGCCAGCACGGTAACGATGCCGCCTTTTTCAAAGAAAGTGGTCAGGTGATAGGCACGACTGCCGTCGATGTCGCAGGGCCGCATGAGCTGGGTATAACCAGGCAGCTTCTGGTCGACAGGCCAGTCCATATGCCTGGCAATCTCGGCCTCCGGGATGAACTGACCACGCAGCGTGCGCTCGTAATACTCATGCTCGATGGCCGAGCGCACCATCTGCGGCGGGCGCAGGCTCAGCACGCTGCCCGCAGCGACGCTGCCGACGATCACTGCGGCACACAGCGCCTGCAGGCCACGACGGGCATGCCATGGCGTGTGGCGCAGCAAATAGGCCGGCGGCTCGCCGGGCTCGAAAGCCAGCGCCAGCTCGGCACGGGCACGCAGGTCGAAATCGGTGTCTTCGGGGCGGTCTTGGTGTTTCATGGTGCGCGCTTTCTCAGCGGTATCACGCTGGCAGCTGCGGAAGATTCAGTGGCGGCCCCGGCGGGATGGCGCGCCGGTGCCTGCAGTGCCGTCTTGAGCGCTTCACGTGCCCGCGCCAGGCGAGAGAGCACGGTGCCTGGTGCAATATCGAGCGCCTCGGCCATCTGGGCCGTGGGCATGTCGTCAAAGTAGTAAAGCACCAGCACTTCACGATGGATGGGGGCAATGCGGCTCAGCGCCTTGACCACGTCCAGCTGCGCATCGAGTGCATCGTGATGATTCACGCCTTGCTCGCAGGCTTCATCCAGAGACTCGGTCTGCGATTGCACAGGATCGAAATGCCTGAAGGCATGGCGGCGCATGATCTGGAACAGCCAGGCCCTGGCCATGCTCTGGTCGCGCAGTTGGTGGCGAAAGCGCCAGGCGCTGGTGAAGCAATCCTGCACCACATCCTCGGCCGTGGCGCGAGAGCCCGTCAGCGCCCAGGCGCTGCGCAGCAAAAAGCGGTAGTGCTCGCGCACCCACTGGTTGTAGCGCGACTCGGCGGAGAAGATCATGGTGCTAAAGAGCGCAGGTTTGCAGCTTTCATTCCATGCCGCTGCAAATATTGTTTGAGGCTCCGCCCCTCAAAATAACAAAAACAGCCTAAAGCCCTTTTACACAAAGCGCTAGCAGCTATACATTTTGCGCATGCATGCCGAAAAATTGTGCCGGAGGCATACCCACCGTGCGGCGCACCATGGCGCTGAAGGCGCTGGGACTGTAGTCCAGCTCGGCCGCAATGCGCTGAATCGGCCAGTTGCGCGCTGCCAGGCTGACGGCATGGGCCAGCACCACCTGCTGGCGCCACTGGGTAAAACTGCATTCCAGTTGCTGGCGAAACAGTCGCGCCACCGTGCGCGGACTGGCCCCGGTATCGCGCGCCCAGTCCTCCAGCGTCTCGTAGCGCGTGGGATCGGCCAGCACGGCCTCGCAGAGCTGGCGCAAGCGCTTGTCCTGGGGCAGGTTCACGCCCAGCTGCACGGCACTGGCACGGCGCAGCTCGTCGAGCAGCAGCTGGCTCAGATGGTGCTCGCGTGCCCTGTCCTGCTCGCACAGTTGCTGGCTGTCATCGGGCAGCGTGGGCAGCTCGCGCACCACGGCGCGCAGCAGATCCGAGGCATTGAGCACCCGGCACTGGCGCCAGGCCGCCTCTTCGCCGGGGGCCACATCAGGGCCGCAACGCCCCTGGGTCTGGAAAAAGTACAAGGTGCGCAGATCGGCGCTTTCCACCATGGTCACGGCATGCTCCATGCCCGGCGGCACCCACAGCACGCGCGAGGGCGGCACAATATAGGTGCCCTGCGCTACCGTCAGGCGTATGGTGCCCGTGGTGGAGATGGCCAGCTGCCCCCAGGGATGACGGTGCGGCTTGACCTGGGTGTCGGCCTCCAGCCAGCGACATTTGGCCCGCACTGGACGCTGTGCCGTGGGTATGTAGAGATGGGGTGTCAGCGTCTCCACATAGGCGCTGGCCTTGCCTGCGCGCAGGGGCTCGGGGTCGTGGAGGCTGGACATGATGGTTGGCTGGCTTGCGATAGCAATTGGCAGACTATCGCATACAAGACGCGAGCAGTCTGCCTAAGATGCGACATATGAACCGCCCTGCCTCCACAACACCTCAAAACCAGGCGCCAGAGACACTGCGCAGTGACGCGCGCACCATCAGCCTCATCGGTCTGGCCCATGGCTCGTCGCATTTCTTCCATCTGCTGCTGCCGCCGTTGTTTCCCTGGCTGATCAAGGACTTCGGCTACAGCTATGCCGAGCTCAGCGTCATGGTCTCGCTGTTCTTCATTGTTTCCGGCACCGGCCAGGCACTGGCCGGCTTTGCGGTGGACCGCTTTGGCGCACGCCCGATTCTGTTTGCCGCCCTCGGCAGCTTTGTGGTGGCAGGCCTGATTGCCAGCACGGCCCAAGGCTACAGCATGCTGCTGGCTGCCTCCTTTTTTGCGGGCCTGGGCAATGCGCCCTTCCACCCCGTGGACTTCACCATCCTCAACAAGCGCGTGTCGCAGCAGCGCATAGGCCATGCGTTCTCGGTTCATGGCCTGTCCGGCAATCTAGGCTGGGCGCTGGCGCCGCTGTTCATGGCGGGCATCACCACGGCCACGGGCTCCTGGCGCCTGGCCTGCCTGGGCGGAGCCCTCTGCGCAGCCGTGGTGCTGGCCATCATGGTCTTCAACCGCGACGCGCTCGATGATCGCGCCGAATCCGCCGGAGCTGCCGCCAAGCCGGCCGCCGGAGCCATTGCCGCACCTCAGGAACACCCCATGGCCTTCATGAAGCTGCCATCGGTGTGGCTGTGCTTTTCCTTCTTTTTCTGGAGCACCTGCGCACTCAGTGCCATCCAGAGCTTTGCCAGCCCGGCCCTGCAATCCATGTACGGCCTGCCGCTTTCCGTGACGGCGCTGATCGTCACCGGCTATATGCTGTGCGGCGCTGCCGGCATGGTCGTGGGCGGCTTTCTGGTCGGCCGCGTGCAGCGGCTGGAGAAGGTGATCTCCATCTGCATGCTGGGCTCGGGCCTGTTGCTGTTTGTCGTCGGAACGGGCTGGCTGCCCGGCATGGCGGCGGTGGTCGTGGCCTCAGTCGCCGGTCTGGGCACGGGCTTGGCCGGCCCCTCGCGCGACATGCTGATCAAGCGCGCAGCGCCCCCCGGCGCCACGGGCCGCGTCTACGGCACGGTGTATTCGGGCCTGGATCTGGGCTTCTGCCTGGCGGCGCCGGTCTTCGGATACATGCTGGACCACCAGATGACCAACGCCGTGTTCTACGGCTCGGCGATTGCGCTTGTACTGTCTGTGGTCTCGGCCGTCATCGTCGGCGACGGAGTGAGCAAAAAGACCAAATCCCATCTGGCGGCGGCCTGAGCAAACGGCGCAACCCACCAAGCCCTGCCCGCGCAAGCTGCAGGGCTTTTTTGTCGGCACGAGAGATCAAGTTACCCTGGTATTTATCCCTAGGCCGGCAGCCCGGAGGCCGCAAACACGGCTGCTAAGCTGAATTCCCTCAGCGGCGCATCACGCCGCTTTCCTGCCGCGGCCCTATCCGGGAGCGGCCCGCCCCCCAAGGAGAATTTCTATGCGTTGGAACACGCCCTCTGCCCCTTTGCTGCGCACCCTGCCCCTGGTCCTGGTGCTGGCCTTCGGCTCTGCCCAGGCTGCCCCTCAGGCCGAATGGCTGGAGCATGCGAAAAAGGAGCAGCAGCCCTATCTGGATACGCTGCGCGATCTGGTGCACATCGAGTCCGGCAGCAAGGATGTGGCGGGCGTGAAGAAGATCGCCGAGTACATCGCTGGCAAGCTGCGCGCGCAGGGCGGCAAGGTCGAGGTGATCGAGCCCAGTGACATCTACCGCCTCGATGACACGCCCGAGAAAGTCGGCCCCATGGTGCATGCCGAATTCAAGGGCAAGGGCAGCAGCCGCATCATGCTGATCGCGCATATGGACACCGTCTATCTGCCCGGCATGATCAAGGACCAGCCCTTTCGCATCGACGGCGACAAGGCCTATGGCCTGGGCATCGCCGACGACAAGCAGGGCGTGGCCCTGATCATGCATATCGTGCCCCTGCTCAAGAAGCTGGGCATCGAGGACTACGGTACGCTCACGGTGCTGATCAACGGCGACGAGGAAATCAGCTCGCCCGGAGCACGCAGCACCATCACCCGACTGGGGGCCGAGCAGGACGCCGTGTTCAGCTTTGAAGGCGGCGGCACCGACGGCAGCCTGCGCCTGGCCACCAGCGGCATCGGCGCCGCCTACCTCAAGGTCACGGGCAAGGCATCTCATGCGGGCGCCAAGCCCGAAGACGGCGTGAATGCGCTGTACGAGCTCTCGCATCAGTTGCTGCAGATGAAGGATCTGTCCCAGCCCCAGGACGGCCTCAAGCTCAACTGGACGGTGTCCAAGGCCGGCACCAACCGCAATGTGGTGCCCGCCGAAGCCACGGCCCAGGCCGATGCCCGCGCGCTGCGCGTGGCCGACTTCACGGCGCTGGAAAAAGCCATGCAGGACAAGATCGGCAACAAGCTGCTCCCCGCCAGCAAGGTGGAGCTGAAATTCGAAGTGCGCCGCCCGCCGCTGGAGGCCAATGCCACGGCACGCAAGCTGGCCGCCCATGCCCAGGGCATTTATGAGCAGGAGCTGAAGCTGCCCATGAAGGTCATGGACAAGGCCACGGGCGGCGGCACGGATGCGGCTTTCGCGGCCCTCAAGGCCAAGGGCGGCGTGATCGAGGGCTTCGGCCTGTCGGGCTATGGCGCGCATTCCAACGATGCCGAATACGTGCAGATCAACACCATCGCACCGCGCCTGTATCTGGCCGCCCGCATGATCCAGGACCTGTCGCGCGGCCAGATCAAGTAAGCGCTTTTGATAGCGGCTTTCGCCTGATCTGCTGCTGTTTCCATATAGAAGCGATCTGAAAATCAACAGGAGCTTGCGCTGCAAGCTCCTGTTTTTTATTTCCCGAGCTCAGACCAATGCCTGCGACGAGCATGTCCGCCGCGCCTGATCCGAACTGGCCTCGCCCGCGTTTCCACGGTTCTGTCGCCTAGCCAACAGACCGCTGACGCACGAGTCTCTACATTCATCGAATCAACGATGAAGGAGAGTCGCCCGTGAGCCAAGAGCCCTTGAACATCCCCAGCGTGCAGCATCTGGTCAGCCCCGAAGAGTGGCAGCTGCGCGTGGACCTGGCCGCCTGCTACCGGCTGGTGGCGCTGTACGGCTGGAGCGATCTGGTCTTCACCCACATCAGCGCGCGGCTACCGGGCCCCGGGCATCACTTTCTCATCAACCCCTACGGGCTGATGTTTGACGAAATCACGGCCTCCTCGCTGATCAAGGTGGACCTGGACTGCAACAAGCTCATGGACTCGCCCTTCCCCGTGAACCCGGCCGGCTTCGTCATCCACAGCGCCGTGCACGAGGCGCGTGCCGATGCGCAATGCGTGATCCATACCCACACGCGTGCCGGCGTGGCCGTTGCGGCCCAGAAGCAAGGTCTGCTGCCCATCAGCCAGCAAAGCACGTTTGTCCTGGGGTCCCTGGCCTATCACGTCTACGAAGGCGTGGCCTTTCGCGAGGACGAGAAGCCGCGCCTGCTGGCCGACATGGGCGAGGCCAACTTCCTCATGCTGCGCAACCACGGTCTGCTGACCTGCGGCCCCACGATTGCCGATGCCTTTCTGTCCATGTACGTCTTCGAGTCCGCCTGTCAGATCCAGATCTCTGCCCAGTCCGGCGGCGCCGAACTCACCGAGGTCGATCCGCAGATTCTGCAGGGCATCGCCCATGCCATGAAGGTACAGACCGGCGGCATGGGCGGCCAGTTTGCCTGGCCCGCCCTGCTGCGCAAGCTCGACAGAATCGACCCCGGCTACCGCAGTTGAACGCTGCGCGCGCACAAAAAAAGAGCATCCCTTGGATGCTCTTTTCGCTTGCTCCGGCCAAAGAATCAGACTTCGCCACGCAGCTTTTCGATGATGCCGTTGAGCTCCTCCAGCGAGCCGAACTGGATGGCGATCTCGCCCATTTCCTGCTGCTTGCCGTGGCGACGCACGGTCTTCTTGATGCGCACCTCGACATCGGCCGTGAGCAGGTCGGACAACTCTTCCTCGATGCGTTTCACGTCGCGCGACTTGCCATCCTTCTTGGCTTTCTGGCGCGTCAGATTGAACTCGGCACCGATCTTCTTGACCAGCGACTCGGCCTCGCGCACCGACATCTTCTTGGCCGCGATCTGGTTGCCTGCCGTGATCTGGGTGGCTCGGTCCAGCGTCAGCAGTGCTCGTGCATGGCCCATGTCGATATCGCCGGCCATCAGCATGGTCTGCACGGGCTCGGCCAGATTCAGCAGACGCAGCAGATTGGTGGCGGCGCTGCGCGAGCGGCCCACGGCTTGCGCGGTCTGCTCGTGGGTCAGGCCGAACTCCTTGACCAGACGGGCCAGCCCCTGCGCCTCTTCCAGCGGGTTCAGGTCTTCGCGCTGAATGTTCTCGATCAGCGCCATGGCCGCAGCGGCCTCGTCGGGCACTTCGCGCACCAGCACCGGTACCTCGGACAGACCCGCGATATGCGCGGCACGGAAGCGCCGCTCGCCGGCAATGATTTCGTACTTGCCGGCGTTGTCGCCCCTGGAGAGCTGGCGCACCAGAATCGGCTGCATGATGCCCTGGGCCTTGATGCTCTCGGCCAGCTCATACAAGGCACCTTCGTCCATACGGGTGCGCGGCTGGTACTGGCCGGCCACCATCACATTGAGCGCCAGGCTGCTCGGCAGATTGGCCTGCTGCCCGCTCGCAGCGGCCTGCTCTGCTTCACTGACCTTGGGGCCCAGCAGGGCTTCCAGACCTCGTCCCAGGCCCTTGGGTTTCTTAGTCACCATTGCTGAATTCTTTCTTTAAAGGGAGAGCAGCAGCTCATGCCCGGCTTCCCACAGTCCCAGTCCGCTGGCCGTGTTGATATGGCCTGCGGCACCCGCATTCACAAAACGGCTGCCCCAGCCCTGTGCCATGGCCTGCGCGCGCGCTACAGAGCAATTGGGGTCGTTCTCGCTACCCACCAGTATCGACGGGAAGGGCAGCTTTTGCAGCAGCACGGGCGACCAGCCCGGCAGGACGCCGCGCAGACTTTCCTGCTCGGTGTCGCCGGGTGCCACCAGCAACGCACCACGCACCTTGCTCCTGGCAACCTGAGAATGTGCCGCCCACCAGGACACCAGCACGCAGCCCAGGCTGTGCGCCACCAGGGTGACGGGAGCCGGAGCGTCGAGCACGGTTTCCTGCAGGCGAATGCTCCAGTCGCCGCGCAGCGGATGCTGCCAGCTATGCTGCTCCAGCCGCTGGTAGCCATACCGGTCCTGCCACAGACTCTGCCAATGGCCGGGATCGGAGTTCTGCCAGCCGGGCAGCAGCCAGACATGCTGCGGGTTCAGTGCTTCAGAGGTCATGGCGGTTGGCGATGGCTGGATGGGAGACTGGGAGCTGTTTCACGTGAAACACTCACATTTTCTTGATGCGGCGCACCATCTCTTCGGCGAACTCGACAAAGGCCTTGCTGCCCTTGGCCGAGGCATCGAACACCACGCCGGGCAGGCCGTAGCTGGGGGCTTCGGCCAGGCGCACATTGCGCGGAATCACGGTATCGAACACCTTGTCGCCGAAATGCTCCTTGAGCTGGTCGCTGACCTGCTGCTGCAGCGTGGTGCGCGGATCGAACATCACGCGCAACAGACCGATGATCTGCAGGTCGGGATTCATATTGGCATGGACCTGCTTGATGGTGTTGACCAGATCGGTCAGGCCTTCCAGTGCAAAGTACTCGCACTGCATGGGCACGATCACGCCATGCGCCGAGCACAGACCGTTCAGAGTCAGCATGGACAGCGAAGGCGGGCAATCGATCAGCACGAAGTCGTAGTCGGCAGCCACGGCCTGCAGAGCGGTCTTGAGGCGCTCGTTGCGGCGCTCCAGCGAGACCAGCTCGATCTCGGCACCCGACAGCTCGCGGTTGGCGCCCAGCACGTCATAGCCGACCTGCTCGGACTTCTGAGCCACTTCCTTGACGCTGGCGTTTTCCAGCAGCACATCGTAAACCGTCAACTCCAGCGCGCGCTTGTCCACGCCGGAGCCCATGGTGGCATTGCCCTGCGGGTCCAGGTCGATCAGCAACACACGCTGGCCGACCTTGGCCAGACCGGCTGCAAGATTGACCGTGGTCGTGGTCTTGCCCACTCCACCCTTTTGATTGGCAACGCAGAAAATTTTGGCCATTGAACTTCTCTTTTAGTTGGCGGCCAGCTTGAGGCCAAAACCGATCAGAAACACACCGGCTGTTTTTTCCAGCCACTTCACCACGGCCGGGTTGGCACGCAAGCGCTCTGCCAGCACCGTGGTCAGCATCACCACGATGACGCTGTAGATAAAGGTAATTGCTGCCACCGTGGCTGCCATCACGCCAAAGGTGATGACGCCCTGATGCCGGGCCGGGTCCACGAACATGGGAAAGAAGGCCATGTAGAACACGATGGCCTTGGGGTTCATCAGGGTGATCAAAGCACCCTGGCGGAAATACTGGCGCGGCTGGATTTCAATGGCCGGCGCATCGCCAGGCTTGGCCGTGAGCAGCTTGTAGCCCAGCCAGGCCAGATAGGCCGCCCCCACCCATTGCACAGCATGGAAGGCTGCCGGATAGGCTGCCAGCACCGCAGCCACGCCGGCTACAGCCAGCCACATCAGCACCTGGTCGGCAGCCATCACACCCAGACAGCAGGCGACACCGGCTCTCCATCCGCCCTTGCCCGTGGAGGTAATCAAGGCCAGATTGCCTGGCCCAGGGATCAGCAAGAAGACGGTAACGGCGGCTGCAAAAGCGCCGTAATCAGAGATGCCAAACATTCAAACCCTGCGCGATGGAAAACAGCAAGTTTATGCGAGGGCCGTGACCGACGCATCTGCATTGCACAGATGTTGCCTGACACAGTATGTAAAAAGGCACTTTGCCCCCCTTGGAAACAAAGTGCCCGACCAAGCTTTACCGCTCAAGAAGCCAGTTTCAACCAGATCACGCAGCGCTCGGCATCCAGGCCGGGAACCTGTAATGGTTCCACGTGAAACACCTTCACATCGGCAGGCAGCGCAGCAATTTCCTCATCAGGGTGCTTGCCCTTCATGGCAAACCAGATGCCGTCCTCGGCCAGAGCCTTGCGCGACCAGGTGGTGAAGTCCACCAAGGACGCAAAGGCGCGGCAGCTGATGACCGGATACCGGGTCTTGAGGTTTTCCACCCGGTCATGAATGCCGCGCAGATTGGGCAAGCGCAAGGCTGCAGCCACCTGCTGGATGAAAGCGGCCTTCTTGCCCACGGTATCCACGCAGTTCACATCGATCTGCGGGCAGCAGATGGCAAACACCACACCGGGCAGACCACCGCCGGAGCCCACGTCCAGCAGCGGCAGACGCTTGCCTTCTTCCAGCGGCAGGCGGTTCACATGCCGCAGCAAGGCGGGCACGGCGGCCAGGCTGTCGAGCAGGTGATGCGTCAGCATCTCCTGGGGATCACGCACCGACGTCAGGTTGTAGACCTTGTTCCATTTCTGCAGCAGATCCATGAAGGACATCAGCAGATCGATCTGCGCCGGAGCCAGCTCCAGCTTCAGTGCCCGAACGCCCTGCTCCAGTTGGGTACGCAAAACCTGGCTCATGCGGAAGCCTCTTCGTTCTGATTGGCAAAGCCCTTGAAGCCGCCTTTTTTCAGATGCACCATGAGCAGCGAGATGGCGGCAGGCGTCACTCCCGAAATACGCGAGGCCTGACCCAGGGTTTCGGGCCTGTGCTTTTGCAGCTTCTGGCGCACCTCGAAGGAAAGTGCCGCCACCTGCATGTAGTCGAAGTCCAGCGGCAGACGCAGGCGCTCGAAATGTGCAGCACGTTCGACTTCATCCTTCTGGCGGTCGATATAACCAGAGTACTTGGCGGCAATCTCCACCTGCTCGATCACTGGAGCGCTGAGCTCGCCCAGAGCCTCGGGCTGCACATCGGCACTGGCGTACTTGCCCTGGTTCATGCCCATGAGCTTGTCGTAATCGACTCCGGGGCGACGCAGCAGGTCGAACAGGTTGTATTCGCGCTCCATGGCCTTGCCCAGCACGCGCTCGGACTCTTCCGCAGCCACAACGCGCGGGTTCACCCAGGTGGACTTGAGGCGCTCTGTTTCACGTGAAACAGCATCACGCTTGCGGCTGAAGGAATCCCAGCGCGCATCGTCGACCAGTCCCATCTGGCGGCCCGCTTCGGTCAGGCGCATATCGGCATTGTCTTCACGCAACTGCAGGCGGAACTCGGCGCGGCTGGTGAACATGCGATAGGGCTCGGTCACGCCCTTGGTGATCAGATCGTCGACCAGCACGCCCAGATAGGCTTCGTCACGACGCGGCATCCAGGGGCCTTCGCCACGGCACTGCAGCGCTGCGTTCAAGCCGGCGAACAGGCCCTGGGCGGCCGCCTCTTCATAGCCGGTCGTGCCATTGATCTGACCCGCAAAGAACAGACCTTGAATTTGCTTGGTCTCGAAACTGCTCTTGAGCGAGCGGGGATCGAAATAGTCGTACTCGATGGCATAGCCGGGACGCAGGATATGCGCGTTCTCCAGACCCTTCATGCTTCGCACCAGTTCGTACTGGATGTCGAACGGCAAGCTGGTGGAGATCCCGTTGGGGTAGAACTCGTGCGTGGTCAGGCCTTCGGGTTCCAGAAAGATCTGATGGCTTTCCTTGTCCGCAAAACGGTTGATCTTGTCTTCCACGCTGGGGCAGTAACGCGGACCTACACCCTCGATCTTGCCGGTGAACATGGGACTGCGGTCAAAGCCGCTGCGGATGATCTCGTGCGTGCGCGCATTGGTGTGCGTGATCCAGCAAGGCATCTGCCGGGGATGCATGGCACGGTTGCCCATGAAGCTGAATACAGGCACTTCACCCTCGTTCACGCCGCCAGGCATGCCGTCGCCGGGTTGTTCCTCGCACTGGCTGAAATCGATGCTGCGGCCGTCGATGCGGGGGGGCGTGCCGGTCTTCAGGCGCCCCTGTGGCAGCTTGAGTTCCTTCAGGCGTGCCGACAGGCTCACGGCCGGAGGATCTCCGGCACGGCCTGCGGCATAGTTATTCAAGCCCACGTGAATCTTGCCATCGAGGAAGGTGCCCGCCGTCAGCACCACGGTGCGGCTGCGGAACTTGAGACCCACCTGGGTGACGGCACCGACCACGCGGTCGCCCTCCACCATCAGATCATCCACGGCCTGCTGGAAGAGCCAGAGATTGGGCTGGTTTTCCAGCATCTCGCGAATCGCGGCCTTGTACAGAATGCGGTCGGCCTGGGCGCGCGTGGCGCGTACGGCCGGGCCCTTGGAGCTGTTCAGGATGCGGAACTGGATGCCGCCCTTGTCTGTCGCCAGGGCCATGGCGCCGCCCAGGGCATCGACCTCCTTGACCAGATGGCCCTTGCCGATACCGCCGATGCTGGGGTTGCAGCTCATCTGCCCCAGGGTTTCGATATTGTGGGTCAGCAGCAATGTCTTGCTGCCCATGCGCGCAGCGGCCAACGCAGCCTCGGTGCCGGCGTGGCCGCCACCGACCACGATCACATCAAATTCCTGTGGGTACAACATATTCCTGCTCCGGGCCAAGCCCGGCCCTTGCCCCTGCACGAAGCAACCATGCCTCGGCTCTCACGGCAGGCGGACATGTTCTCGCGCCATGTCCAGCCCTGCTGGGGAACCTGCAATTTTCCCACCATTGGCGCAACAATGCCTTGCCAGGGGGGTTTCACGTGAAACATGGCGGCCTGAAGCCCAGCCTAGATGTTTGCCCTGATAGCCCCGTCTATGCATGAAAAATGCAATCGCTCTGTGCTGCAATCACTGCATGCAAATTCTCATTTTTGCGGGCAGCACCCGCCAGGACTCGTACAACCGCAAGCTGGCCAAGGTGGCCGCCTCCATCGCGGAACAACAAGGCGCACAACCCAGCCTGCTGGAATTGTCGGACTACGACATTCCGCTCTACAACGCCGACCTCGAAGCGCAAGGCACTCCAGCCGATGTCATTCGCCTCAAGCAGGCCATGCATAGCCATGCGGCCTGGATTGTCTGCAGTCCCGAGTACAACGGCAGCTACCCTGCCCTGCTCAAGAACGCGATTGACTGGGCTTCCAGCCCGGTCAAGGGCGATGCACAGTGGTCTGATGGCGTCCTGCCCTTTCGCAACAAGGTCGTCGGCATGGCCAGTGCCTCGCCTGGAGGTCTAGGCGGCCTGAGAGCCCAGTCTCACCTCGCAGCGCTGCTATTGAATCTGGAATGCTGGGTAGCACCGCGCAGCCATGCAGTGAGCCATGCGGCAGAGGCTTTCGATGCCCAGGGTCATCTGCTGCGTACACAGAACCAGCAAGGCATGGAGGCTCTTGTGCAGCAGGTGCTGTGGGCTGCAGGGCGCCTGGGCTGAGCAATCTCCTCTCCGATCCGGACTTCTGCCGGCTGCGCATGCATATGAAGTGCAACCGGTTTAGCATGGGCGCTTGTCTTTTCATTGCATAGAGAGCCACTCACCATGAAGCTTTACTACAGCCCCGGCGCTTGCTCCATGTCTCCGCACATCGTGCTGCATGAAGCAGGCCTGCCGCATGAAACCGTGATGGTCAGCACCAAGAGCCACAAGCTCCAGGACGGAACGGATTACTACGGCATCAATCCGCTGGGTTATGTGCCCTTTCTGGTGCTGGACAACGGCGACACCTTGCACGAAGGTCCGGCCATTGTTCAGTACCTCGCCGACCTGGCCCCCGAAAAGAACCTGGCGCCGGCCAACGGCACCGTGGCACGCTACCACCTTCAGGAATGGCTGAATTTCATCAGCACCGAGGTGCACAAGGGCTTCAGCCCCTTGTTCAGCCCCGCAACGCCCGAAGACTTCAAGCCTGTGCTGCTCGGCAATCTGTTCAAGCGCCTGAGCTGGGTCAACGAGCAGCTCGCCAACAAGTCCTATCTGATGGGCGATCAGTTCACCGTGGCCGATGCCTACTTTTTCACGGTCACAGGCTGGGCCCAATTTGTGGGCCTGGACATCTCTGAACTCCAGCACCTTCAGGCTTATCGCGAGCGCATTCTGGCGCGCCCCGCAGTGCAGGCAGCCATGAAGGCAGAGGGCTTGCTCAAGTAAGTTTTTCGACATCCATGCAAACTCAAAAGCTCGGTACCCACCGAGCTTTTTTCATCTGGAGTTCTGCATGACCTCATTGTTCGAACCGATTGAAGCAGGCAGCCTGCGTCTGCCCAACCGCATTGCCATGGCACCGCTGACGCGCAACCGCGCCCCCGACGCGATACCCACGCCGCTGATGCAAACCTACTACGTCCAGCGCGCCTCTGCCGGCCTGCTGATCAGCGAAGGCACGGCCATCAGCCACCAGGGACAAGGCTATGCCGATGTGCCCGGTCTTTATGACGAAGAGCAACTGCGGGCCTGGAAAAAAGTCACCGATGCCGTGCATGCCAAGGGTGGCCGCATCGTCACCCAGCTCTGGCATGTGGGTCGCATCTCCCACAACGTGCTGCAGCCAGACAGCCAGTCCCCGGTCGCGCCCTCCGCGCTGACGGCCCGCTCCAAGACCTATGTGATCGACAAGCAGACGGGGCAAGGCCAGTTTGTCGCCACCTCGGCACCGCGCGCACTCAGGCAGCAGGAGCTGCCGGGCATTGTTCACAGTTTCGCCACCGCCGCGCGCGAAGCCGTACAGTCGGCGGGCTTCGATGGCGTGGAACTGCATGCAGCCAACGGCTATCTGCTCGACCAGTTCCTCAAAACCGGCACCAACCAGCGCAGTGACGACTACGGCGGCAGCATCGAAAACCGCGCCCGTCTGGTGCTGGAATGCGTGCGCGCTGTGGCCGATGCCATTGGTGCCGGAAAGGTCGGCATTCGCATCTCTCCGGTCACGCCAGCCAATGACATCGTGGACGAAAACCCGCAGGCACTGTTTGAATATCTGGTGCGCCAGCTCGCCCCGCTGGGCCTGTCCTATATCCATGTGATCGAAGGCGCAACAGGCGGTCCGCGCGAGCTGGCTGATCGTCCCTTCGACTACCAGGCACTCAAACAGGCCTATCGCTCTGCAGGCGGCAAGGGAGCCTGGATGGTCAACAACGGCTATGACCGCCAGTTGGCCACGCGCGCTGTGGAAAGCGGCTATGCCGATGTCGTGGCCTTCGGCAAGGCCTATATCTCCAACCCCGATCTGGTGCACCGTCTGCGCGACGACCTGCCGCTCAATGCCTGGAACAGCGAACGTTTCTACGGGGGCGGTGCCGATGGTTATACCGACTACCCCTCGGTTGCCAGCCAGTAACTTCAATCCATCAAGCCTCCAGCCCTTTCTCTGATTTGGCTGGAGCCTGTCGAATAAAAAGCGAAAGCCCGGTGCATCACTGCAACCGGGCTTTTTTCATGGAACGAGCCGCTCAGGAATGAGCCGCTCGGGGCTCAGGCATGTTCCAGCAATTGCGCCTTCTGACCAGGCAAAGCAGTCTGAGCGGATGCAGGCACCGCCGGTGCCATGCCGGGATGGGCTGCGCCTCTGGGGCTGCGCATGACTGCATGCAGCGCGCCGCCGGCCAGCTTGAACTGGCTGACCAGTTGTGCCAGTCGCGCCGCCTGCTCGCGCAGCGATTCTGCGGCGGCGGCAGACTCTTCCACCAGGGCCGCATTCTGCTGGGTCATGCGGTCGATATCGCCCACGGCCTGGTTGACCTGGCTGATGCCCAGCGACTGTTCGCTGGACGCCGCCGTAATCTCGCCGATGATGTCGCCCACACGCTGTGCGCTGTCCACGGTCTCCTGCATGGCCTTGCCTGCGCTCTCCACCTGGCGCGCGCCCACGTCCACGGTCTGCACGCTGGTGTTGATCAACGATTTGATCTCGTTGGCGGCCTGGGCCGAACGCTGGGCAAGGCTGCGTACCTCGGCCGCCACCACGGCAAAACCACGGCCCTGCTCGCCGGCACGGGCCGCTTCCACAGCGGCATTCAGCGCCAGGATATTGGTCTGGAAAGCAATGGAATCAATCAGGCCGATGATGTCGCCGATCTTGCGGCTGGAGGCCGAAATCTCCTGCATGCTGTTGACGGCCTGGCCGACAATCTCTCCGCCCTGCACGGCCGTCGAAGAGGCCGAGGCAGCCAGTTGGTTGGCCAGCTGCGAAGACGATGCGGTCTGCTGCACCGTGGCCGTCAGCTGAGCCAGCGACGCGACGGTTTCCTGCAGATTGCTGGCAGTCTGTTCGGTGCGGGCCGACAGATCCTGATTGCCCGTGGCAATTTCCTGGCTGGCCGTGGCGATATTGCCGCTGGCATCGCGCACCTGGGCCACCGTGGTGCTCAGCGATTGCTGCATCTGGTCCAGCGCACGCTGCAGATCCGTCAGCTCATCCTTGCCGCTGACCTCGGCCCTGTGCGACAGATCGCCGCCGGCAATCGTCAGTGCCATCTGGCGGGCCACTTCAAGCGGACGGCAGATGGACAGCATGTTCAGCAAAGTCAGCGGAATCACCACCACCAGCGCCAGGATCACGGCCGCCACAAACATCCAGCGTGTCTGGTCGGCCACGTCGCGCTCGGCTGCGGCCAGTGCATTGGCCTGCTCACGCAGCAAGTTGTCCAGCTGCGCCAGCAGCTTGTCGGCCTCCATGACTTCGGCCAGAGCCTTGCCGCTCATGCGGTTGGCCGTGGTGGCCGAGTCATAGCCACCGGCTTCAAGCTGGCGCGCAACAGGTTCGAAGAGCTTTCGATAAGCGTCGATGTGCCCAATGATGCTCTTGGTCAGCTGTGCGTCCTGCGCGTTCTGGTCGGTCACAAACTTGCCCAATGTCACCTTGGATTTGTCGATGAACATGACCCATTGCTGATAGGCCTTGCGCACCTCTTCGGGCTTTTCGTACTGGATGACCATGTCCTTCTCGCTGGAACGGATGCCACCCAGCTCGGTGCGCAACTGCGCCATATGGCCCGATTTGACAAAGGCGTTGCTCAGAAACTCCTGACTCATGTCCTGGATGCGGAACATGCCCAACATCCCGGCGCCCCCCAGCAGACTCAGCAACACCATCACCACACCAATGGCGCCCAGCATGCGCGTGCGGATGGTGAAGCCCCGCATCATTTCCAACAGACTCATGAATCCCTCTCCACTTTGAACGACTGGCATTGTCGGGCCAGAACTTGCAAATTGTTTCAGATTGTCACCGACACCAAGAAAAACCCGTGACTGCGATGCCCAAGCCATGGCGATCAGCAATATGACAAGTTCTTATCGGCAGTCTTTGCGGCTTATCAACCCTGCCGGCTTCATGTCTTGTCAAAGGCTTGACCTTGCCATGATGTTAGGGTTAACCATTCAAGACATGGAGTCCGCCAGTCCGGTCGACTCACTTTCTGAAGGAGCCATCCATGCAACAAGTTTTTGAAGTTCAAGGCATGACCTGCGGCCACTGCGAACGCGCCGTCACCAATGCCATCCAGGGCGTCGATGCCCAGGCGCAGATCAGGATCGACCGCGCCGCCAACCGAGTGGAAGTCGAAACCGGCGCCAGCCGCGAGGCCGTGGCAGCCGCCATTGCCGAAGAGGGCTACAAGGTAGCCTGAGCGCAGCCTCCCCTACCGCGCCAGCACCTCACGCGAGCCATCAGAAGGCCGCTGGCGCGTTTTTTCAGGATCGTCCATGCCCAACCACCCATCGACACAAAAAATCGCTCAGAACTGGCCTGTCGTCATCGGCGAGGCCGCGCGCCGCGCCGGGGTTTCTGCGCGCATGGTGCGTCACTACGAGTCGCTGGGCCTGCTGCCACCCGTGCACCGTACCGACAGCGGCTATCGCCAGTACACCGAAGCCGATGTGCATGCGCTGCGCTTCATCCGCCGCGGGCGCGATCTGGGCTTTTCCATGGACGAGATCGCCACCCTGCTCGGCCTGTGGCAGGACCAGGGCCGCGCCAGCAGCCAGGTCAAGGCCATCGCGCAAAAGCACATCGCCACGCTGACCGAGCGCATCGCCGCCATGCAGTCCATGCAGCGCACGCTGCAGACTCTGGTGCATTGCTGCCATGGTGATGACAGGCCGGACTGTCCCATCCTCGACGACCTGGCCAGCGCGGACACCGACCTGACGCCGGCCCATCACGAACCCATGGCTCCCACTCCGAGAAGCCGGCGCAGGACTGCGGCCTGAGGCTGCTCATGGGTTTCACGTGAAACCATCGCCGCCCACGCAGGGCCGCGTCAACAATGAGACATGTTGCACTGCAGCAAATACTGCAGAATAGAATACTCTGTGCGATGAATGCGGTTGCTCTCATTCATCTTTTCAAATCACTCAAGCACAAGCATTGCCGACGCGATGCAGGAGACAAACCATGAGCACCAGAGACATCTTCGTTGTCAGCGCCGCGCGCACGGCCATCGGCACTTTTGGCGGCAGCCTCAAGGACGTTCCCAACGCCCAGCTGGCCACCACCGTGGTCAAGGCCGCCATTGCGCGTGCCGGCATCGCTGCCGACACCGTGGGCCATGTGGTGATGGGCAACGTCATCCCCACCGACACGCGCGACGCCTACCTGTCCCGCGTGGCGGCGGTGGACGCCGGCTGCCCCATCGAAACCCCTGCCTTCAACGTCAACCGCCTGTGCGGCTCTGGCCTGCAGGCCATCGTCTCGGCAGCTCAATCGATTGCGTTGGGCGACTGCGAAGTGGCCATTGGCGCCGGCTCCGAATCCATGAGCCGCGGCCCCTACTTCGACATGTCTGCGCGCTGGGGCGCACGCATGGGCGATGCCAAGAGCATCGACTACATGCTGGGCATCCTGCACGACCCCTGGCAAAAAATGCATATGGGCATCACTGCTGAAAACGTGGCCGAGCGCTACAAGATCAGCCGCGTGATGCAGGACGAGCTGGCCGTCATCAGCCAGCAGCGCGCCGCTGCCGCCATCGAGGCCGGCCGCTTCAAGGAGCAGATCGTTCCCGTGGAAATTGCCAGCCGCAAGGGCGTGGTGCTGTTCGACACCGACGAACATGTGCGCGCAGCCACCACACTGGACACCCTGGCCGGCATGAAGCCCGCGTTCAAGAAGGAAGGCGGCACGGTCACCGCCGGCAACGCCTCCGGCATCAACGATGGCGCGGCTGCCGTGCTGATGATGAGCGAGCAGGCGCTGAAGTCTTCCGGCGCCAAGCCCATTGCCCGCCTGGTCGGCTACGCCCACGCAGGCGTCGAGCCCGCATACATGGGCATCGGCCCGGTCCCTGCCACGCAGAAGGTGCTGGCACGCACCGGTCTGAAGATCGAACAGATGGACGTGATCGAAGCCAACGAAGCCTTCGCCGCCCAGGCCTGCGCCGTGATTCAGGAGCTCGCTCTGGACCCTGCCAAGGTCAACCCCAACGGCTCCGGCATCTCCCTGGGCCACCCCGTGGGTGCCACCGGCGCCATCATCACCACCAAGGCTCTCTACGAGCTGCAGCGCACTGGCGGCCGCTATGCGCTGGTGACCATGTGCATCGGTGGCGGCCAGGGTATTGCCGCGATTTTCGAACGCGTCTGAAGCACATATTCCAGGCGTCTGATACGCCCATGAAAAAGGCCTGCCGGAGTGATCTGGCAGGCCTTTTTTGATAGCTTCTTGCGCTTGCTAGTGCTTGATTTCAGCATTAATAAATACTGAATTCATTGCCTGGAAAGCGCAGACAGCTACATCATCCATAGCGTCAAAACGGTGCCTCTTCCGGGGCCGTATCGGCGGGCGCCGTGGCCGGCCCGGTGACCGTCCCCTGACCGCGTCCCTGTGCCAGACGCACGGGCAGGGTTTCTGCGGCAGGAGTCGACGACAGCGATGCAGGCAGGCCGTCGCCCAGACCCGTACGCCCTTCCCCGCCCAGCGCTTCGATCAGATCGGGAATCAGACGCGAGAGCTCGCCCGTGGCAATCGCCACATCGGTATCGAAACCGCCATCGTCCTGGCTGTTGCCGTCCATCACTGCGTCAAGCAACGCGATCTTCTTGATCTGCAGACCTTCGCTGAGCACAAAGCTCACGCGGTCATCCCAGGTCATGGCCAGCTTGGTCGGCAACTTGCCATGCTCGATATGCTGGCGCACCTCGTCGATATCGAGCGGGTGGCGCGCATAACGCACCACGGCCTTGGACTCATCGGCGGCCTTGAGCTCGCACTCGCGGTCTATGGAAAAACCTGCGGGCGGCTCCTGCGTCATCAGCCAGTGCGCCATGGCGGCCTGCGGACTGGTCTGCGTATCCAGCAGCGCCACCGCAAAACCCGGCAGGCCTTCGACCAGCAGCGTCATGATCTCGTCGGCACGGCCTTGTGCACTGGTATCGAGCACCAGCGTACGCGCCTGCGCATCGATCCAGACCCACATGGCTCCCTGCTTGGTGAAGGCCATGGGCAGCAGGTCCAGCTTGGCCTCGTCCTTGAGCTCTTTCTTCTCCTTCTTGCCGGGCTTGCGGCCCTCGGTCTTTTCGATGTGCTCGGCCTTCTCGTTGACCTTGCGGTTGAGCACGCTGGCCGGCAGCATCTTGGACTCGCTCATGAAGCGCATCACCCACTGGCCGGCCACGCTTTCCGCCAGCGGGCCATGCGGCTCGCCGCGCGGCGGCACCCAGCCCACGGAACGCTCCTGGGTCGCGCCGCACTCCTCAAACACCGTCTTTTGCAGCGCATCTTCGAGCTGCTGCAGATCGCCCTGCCAGCTCTCGGCAATGCGATAAACAATCATGTTCTTGAACATCAAAAACCTTTGCTAAACCTTCAATCGTCGCCAGCTCCTGCAGCTGGATCTCGCGGAAAAAAATCGGCTGCCAATGCAGCCCATGCATGCATTGTTGCGCAGTCGGAGCCACTCAAACTTATCAAATCTTTACAGAGCGGCTGCAAAACCTCACGTCTCAGAAACATGGGGGGTCCACACTTCAGTCATCCGCTACCGAATGCCCATTCAGGAGCAAGACCAGGCGGCCACTTCTTCCACTTCAACCGAAAAGGAAACAGACATGACCCGCTTTCGCCAGACATTGACCAGCGCCGCTGTGGCAACCGCCCTGCTCGCCTCGCTGAGCCTGCCCAGCTTTGCCCAGACCACCGCTGCCGCCGAGCAGCCTGCCGCAGCCCAGAAAGCGCCAGAGCCGCACAAGCACCAGCGTGGTGACAAGCGCGGCGACCGCATGGAGCATATGAAGCAGCGCATGGAAAAACTCAAGGCCGATCTGAAGCTGACGCCTGCGCAGCAAACTGCCTGGACCACCTACACCCAGGCCATGAAGCCCGGTGAACGCCCTGCCCCCGGCGACCGCGAAGCCTTTGCCAAGCTGACCACGCCCGAGCGCATCGACAAGATGCGTGAAATGCGCGGCAAGCGCATGGCGGAAATGGACCGCCGTGCCGAAGCCACCAAGGCCTTCTACGCCCAGCTCAATGCCGAGCAGAAAAAGACCTTCGATGCGGCCACCCTGCACATGCATCACCAGCGCGGTGAGCACCATCACGGCCATCATGGCGGCAAACCCGGCCAGGAACGTCCCGCAGCTCCTGCCCCTGCGGCAAAGTAAGCCGAGTTCAATCGCCTTCTCCATAAAAGCCCCCGGTCGTCATGACCGGGGGCTTTTTTCATTTCGATATCAATTGGCTGACTACCAACG
The DNA here is from genome assembly GCF_053615495.1 of Comamonas sp. HJ-2. NCBI lineage: Bacteria > Pseudomonadati > Pseudomonadota > Betaproteobacteria > Burkholderiales > Comamonadaceae > Comamonas > Comamonas sp. HJ-2. Next base: position 244,081 of record NZ_JBSIFD010000004.1, read on the forward strand.
CAAGCGCTTGCCGACAGAACATTTATTCACAAGCTTCTAAATTCATATCCACAGAGGGAGCGAAATCAAGGCATTGTCGTAGCATCGATATCGCGACCAGATTCCAAGCATTTAGATGGCAATTGACATGAAAAAACTGCAATTAGCAACAAATCTTGTAGTCCCCATGCTGATCGGCCTGACAAGCCCCATGCTTCATGCACAGCCTGTTCAAGCATCGACGACCGGCCTCTATCTGCAATACGGCTCGGCGGAGCACAGCACCGACAGCTGGACAGGCGGCGTCATCCTCCCCTGGAACTGGAGCTACGCCCTTGGCTCGGGTCGGATGACGGGTTACTGGGATCTCTCTGTCAGCCGCTGGTCGGCCGACTATCAGGGCGGCAATCGTTCAACCTGGGTTCTGGGTGCACAACCCACATTGCGCTGGCGCCCCTCTCAAGGCCAGTCTCCCTGGTTCCTGCAAGCCGGCCTGGGCGTGAGCTATGCCATCAACCACCGCTTCATCACCGATCACAAGGAATTTTCGACCCGCTACAACTTTGCCAGCCATATAGGCATCGGCTACCTGTTTGGCGAGCAACTGAAAAACGAGATCAGCCTGCGCTTCGAGCACCAGTCCAATGCAGGCATCAAGCGCCCCAATCCGGGAGAGAACTTTCTTCAGCTGCGATACGCACGCCACTTCTGAATTCCCGGGGCAGCGCTATCCGGGTCGACCTGGCCGCCCAACGGGCGGCTTTTTTCATGCTTTGCAGCGGTTGCACGGCCTGTGAATAAACATGGTGATAAAAGTCATGGAAATTTTCTGTTTTCCACAGACAGGCTGGCTTCTGGAAAGTTGTTCCCAAATCAATGACATCGGCAGCCCATGCAAGGGCACAGACTTTGGAAAATTATAAGTTATTGATTTTAAATGAACTTAATTACTTATCAACAATTAAGTGGACTGCTTACTATTACTACTAAGTAAAAAGATAAGACTAGAAATAACAACTTTGGCCGAAGTGTACACAGCAATCGGAGATGGTCTGAATAAAAAAAGAGGCTGATCAGATCCGCTTCAAGAAGTTCTTGCTACATCACACCCTTGACATCCGATGTGCTCAAGCATGTCTTCATCAGTTGTTCACTATAAAAATAATAGCTAATAACGTATATATATCAACGGATAAATAGCATTTACTTCCAACCAACAGAAAAATGGATTTCTGTGGATAAGCGGATATCAACTTTCATGTTTTCCACAAAAATATGGAAGAAGGCCAAGTTGTTCATGGATCGAGGACAGCAGCAACCGTCATTTGTCTCCATGTTTGTCATTACGCAAGATGCTTGATTTGCCTCGAGTTTTTAAAGTTATCAACAGCAGATGCCAAGTCTTACTACTACGACTATATTTTTATAAAACTTCTAAACAACAACTGAAGGCAAAGTCGCAGGCAAGAGCCGGGACCATGCAAAATTGCAGCTGATCAGGCGCTCCAATCCCTTTGATTCAGAGGGAAGTCCAGAAAAAAAGGGCTTTGGGAAAATTGACGCGCCAGATCTCGAAAAATTGGCGTAAGATGCGCCTCCTCAATGACATGAGGTGGGGATAAATTCCCATTGGAGAGTCTTTGAAGCGACTGTTATCCACAGAATGTTATGAACAGCTGGGGGAAACTGGCCAAACGTGCGTGCAATCGATATCAGCCATGATTGCGCCCTGCTCGTTCAAAAAAATTCAACGATCTATAGATCATTGTTTTTAAAGAACTTTTCGCTTGTCGGTGAAGCAAGACCCGGCCCAGATGTGGCAAGCGCTGGGAAAGTGCGGCACCCGCCAACACCGACAGGTCTGAAATCCGGAGTTGCTCAACAACCATGGGGTCTGCAGCGCACCTGCCCGGCTGCGCCGCTTCGGGCAAGACCTTGCGGGTTGCCAGTCCTGCAAGACTGGATGCCGTCTCGCATTGCCCGGCAACTGTTAGAAAAATTACAACTGCGCGGAGTGCACCGGGCCTGAGTGAACGTGCGCAGGAATGGCGCAAAAGAGCAGCGAAACGGCCTTGGATCAGCAGTGTGAAAGGCGCGCTTCGCTCAGGACGTCAAGGCATTGAAACAGGGCGCCGTTGCAGCGTGAAGGGCGGCAGGCCCTTGATGAGCAATTGGCCGTAGCTGGTGCCCGTCAGGCGGCGGTCATAGCAGTACACATGGGCCTGGTCTTCCTCGGTCCGGATGGCACGGCCTACCCACTGGGCCAGGCGAATGGCCGTGGCCGGCACCACCAGCTCGTTGAAGGGGTTGCGGCCGCTGCTGCGCAGCCATTCGGCTCTTGCCTCGCCAACAGGGTCATCGGGCGGAGCAAAGGGCAGCTTGGTGATGAACAGGGACTCGCAGAGCGCTCCGGGCAGGTCCAGTCCTTCGCCAAAGGACTGCATGCCGAAGATGATGGAGGGCTCGCCCATCGCCACGGCCTCACGATGGCGTGCCAGCAGAGTCTGGCGGGGCAGGGCGGTCTGCACCAGCACCTGGTTGCGCATGCTGGTGGAAAGCGCATCTACGGCCTGGCGCATCTGCTCGCGAGATGTGAACAGGACCAGTGCGCCAGCCTCTATGCGGCTCAGATCGTTCAGCAGGGCCTCGACCATCTCCTCGGTAAAGCGGGCGGCTTCGCGCGGGTCTGAGGCCGTTTCACGGGCCACCAGCGTGCCCTGGCGCGCATAGTCGAATGGGCTGGGCACTTCCAGCGTGGTGACGGAATCGTCATTGGCCAGCCCCGCTTCGCGCAGAAAGAAGTCGAAGTGGCCGCAGCTGGTCAGCGTGGCGGATGTCAGCACCGCACCGCGTACCTGCGACCACAGGTGCTGGCGCAGGGTGGAGCCGGGCTGTATGGGGCTGGCATGGGCCTTGACCACGATGAACTCGCCGTCCATCTCCAGCGTGAACCACTTGGCATGGGGCACCATCTTGCCGTCGCCATCGCTCTCGTTGTTCTGCAGCAGCAATTGCGTGGTGTTGAAGATGGCTTCCAGCCTGGGCGCCAGGGCGCCTACCTGCGCATAGACGGTGGACAGGCGTTGTGCTTCCTCAGGTTGTTCCTTGATTTCGGCACGCAGAGCTTTGGAGACGGCACGCAGCGCATCCAGAAAGCCGTCGGCATGGTGCGCAATCTGTCCCAGAGGCTCCAGAAGGGCCTCTGGCAGCATTCCGCGGGGTGCCCGTACCCTGGCTGGCCCATAGCTGTCTTTCTGCGATTTGAGAGTCTCTCCGTAGTGCTCCATGACCAGCCGCGCCAGCTCCTGCATCTGCTGGCGCAGCTGACCCGCATGCTTGGGCACGTCGGCCAGTTCCTCGACTTCGGCGACCTGGTTCACGCGCAGCGTACGGCTGGCCAGCTTGTCGATCCAGCCCAGGCGGCTCAGATCCATCTCGCCGGCAAACTGGTCCAGAGCCGTAGAGGGCAGGTGGTGGGCCTCATCGAGCACGAGCAGGCAATTGTCCAGCTCGGGCAGCAGCTTGGAGCCCAGCGAGGAAAGCAGCAAATCATGATTGGCGACAATGACTTGCGCCGCCACCAGGTCTTTGCGGCGTTCGTAATAGACGCAGTTGCCGAAGGCCGGGCAGTGCTTTCCGGTGCATGAAGAGGACTCGGCTGCCACGGGGCTCCAGGCCTCGGCCTCAGGCGGGGTCTCCAGCGAATCTCGGTCGCCGTTCCAGGCCTCCGTGGCCAGCGCATCGGCCATGGATTTGTAGAACTGCATGCGGGCCTGCAGCTCATGCTGAGGACGGCTGAACTTGGTCTGGCCCTGCTCATCGCCAAACAGATCGTCCATCTCGTCCTGTGCTTCCCCCGTGCTCGCCAGACGTTCCAGCTTGAGTTTGCAGACAAAGCGGCCACGCCCCTTGGCCAGTGCGAATTTGAATGGCTGGTCCAGCTTTTGCGCCAGAGCCGGCAAATCCTTGTTCACCAGCTGTTCCTGCAGCGCCACCGTGGCTGTGGAGATCAGCACGCGCGTGCCGCGCGACAGCGCCATGCGAATGGCCGGAATGCTGTAGGCCAGCGATTTTCCGACCCCGGTTCCGGCTTGCACGACAGCGATGGCACGACGCGGTTCCGGTTCGCCTTCATCGACTTTTCCGAGCTGGGCCTGGCTCAGCGTTTGCGCGATCTGGGCCGCCATTTTTCGCTGTCCATCACGACTGCGAAACCCCGGCATGGCCCCGACCACGGCATCAAAGGAATTCAGGGCCTCTTCAGCCCACTTTTTTTCATGCATTTCAGCGTTTTTTGAGACGCAAAGACGCTGTGCTTTGGCGTTTTATAAGTATTCGTACAGAGATATGTATCAAATAAGATTGAATTTCTTATGTGATACGGCATACAAAACAGGGGAGTTTGTATGTTCTGCGCTTGTATCCAGTGGGCGGTTTCAATGAAACTTTTCCACCACTTGTATGTGACTTGTTCATTGTAGTTGTGGATTCCGTCCATGGTAGTTACCAAGAAACTTATCCACAGGGAGATCAGAGAATTGGCCTGTACATATCCTGGAGACAACCATGTATTCATGTCTGTGGATATGGTTGTTAAATTTTTATGAATAAAAAACTTTTTCTAGATTTCGATACTGCTGAGGTTTTTCGGGATCTGCATAGTTTTCAAGCGCTGTGAGTAAGTTTATCCATGGCTTGCATCGCTCTTGCAGGGTATGGAGTTCTCGGTTTATCCACAGGTTAGACGGATCTGCTCCTGAAGGCATTCAGGCTCTGAATTTTCCACTGATGATGGTCATGCCGCTGGTTTGTATGCCAGAGCGGTCATTTCTGTTGAAATCCGGGATGCGGAGGAGGGAGGGGCACAATCTATCCACTGCGTGGATAACTTCAAAGCTCTACTTTTGATAGTAGATATCCATTGCTTATCAATGTATTGATCGTGTTTTCTGAGGAATTCAGAGATCAAGCGTGGCCTTGGCTTTGGTCACGATTTTTGGCTACTTTTAATACTCATGTATGAAAAAATACATGAAAAATGCCTGTTTTTTGAGCAATTGACAGATGCTGTCAATGAATTGCCTGGAAAACGGGCAATTCATCGAGTCTGCAGGCTGATTTCCCTGGCCCGGCTGTTTTCTGGTCGTGCTTGTGCCCGTGTCCGGTCTTACCAAACCGTAATGCGTGTGTCATCCACGCAGTTGGGGGCTGTTCCTAGCATGGTGGCATCACTGCAAGTGAAGCCGCGGACCAGCTCGTCACTTGTCAGTCATGGAAAAGGGTGAACGATGAACAAAAGCCTTGTGGGACTGCCGGGAGCGGCACATTTACCAAACTGGACATGGGCAAGACTGCCGGTGGTGGCTGCGGCCATTGCCGTGGCGGGTCTGTTGGGTGGCTGTGATGCCTCCAAGGCCACCGAGGAAGCCAAGAAACCGGTTGCGCAGCTGCCCAAAGGCTTTATTCAGGTCAAGCCGGAATCCGTGAAGATGCTGGAGATCGCGCCCGTGGCCGATCCGCAAGGGGTGCAGATGGCCTGGGCTCCTGCGCACGTGGCGTTTGTCGAGGATCGTGTGGCTTCGGTTGCTGTGCCGTTATCGGCGCGTGTCGTGGCTGTCAATGCGCATGTGGGCGATATGGTCAAGGCCGGCGATTTGCTGGCGACGCTGGTCAGCCCCGATGCACTGCGCACGCGCTATGACGTGGCTGCGGCCAAGACCGCACACGACGTGGCTGTGGTGGAAGCCCAGCGCCAGCAGACCATGGTGGACAAGGGCGTGGGCGTGGAGGTCGATCTGCGTGCCGCGCAGGCCAAGCTGCGTGAAACCTCGCAGGAGCTTGGTCGTGCACAGGGCACGGCAGCGCTGCTGGGCTCCGGTGGCGGCGATCGGATCGAGCTGCGTGCACCGCGTGCCGGCATCGTGGCCGAGCGCAAGGCCGTGGTGGGTACTGCTGCCGAGCCGGGAGCGGCGCTGTTCATGATTGGCGATCCCCAAGCCATGAATGTGGTCGCTGAGGTGTTCGAGTCCGATCTGCCAGGCATTCGTCTGGGCAGTTCCGTGCAGGTCGAGGTACCGCAGCTGCCCAAGCCGATCAAGGGCACGGTCCGTCATCTGGGGGCTACGCTGGACAAGGAATCGCGCCGCGCTGCCGTGGTGGTGGAGCTGAGCGAACAGAACCCGGTGCTGCGTCCCGGCATGCAGGCCAAGGTGGGCGTGCAGTTGTCGAATCTGCAGGAGATGCTGATTCCCGTCACTGCCGTGCTCATCAAGGATGAGAGCCGCAGCGTGGTCTATGTGCAGCATGAGAACAACCAGTTCGAGGCACGCGTGGTGACGCTGGGGCGTCCATCGCGCGGCATGGTGCCGGTGATCAGCGGCCTCAAGGTCGGTGAGAAGATCGTGGTGCGTGGTGGCCTGCTGCTCGACGGCGCGGCCAGTCAGCTGCTGTAGTCCCGGCAGGAGTCTGAACCATGCTGCGTTCATTTATTGCATTTGTCGTCCATCGCCGGCTGCTGGCGCTGTGCGCCACGCTGGCGATTGCCATCTATGGCGTCTACGCCTATCTGCAGACGGCCATCGAAGCCTATCCTGACGTGACCAATGTGCAGGTCGGCGTGATCACCCAGGCACCGGGCCTGGCTCCCGAAGAAGTGGAGCGCCAGATCACCCAGCCGCTGGAGCGTGAGCTCAACGGCACGCCGGGTCTGATATCGCTGCGCTCGGAGAGCTATTTCGGCCTCTCCATGATCAACCTGGTCTTCAACGACGACGCGAAAAGTTTCACCGCGCGCGCCGAGGTGTCGCAGCGTCTGCCGCAGGCGGATTTGCCCAACGGCGTGACGCCTGAAATGGCGCCTGACTACACGCCGCTGGGCAAGATTTTCTACTATCGCCTGCAAAGCGACAGGCACACCCTGGCGCAGCTGCGCACCGAGCAGGAATGGCATGTGGTGCGCGTGCTCAAGCAGGTGCAGGGCGTGGCCGACGTGGTGAGCATTGGCGGCTTCGTCAAGGAGTTCCACGTTGAAGTGGACCCCGAGAAGCTCTACAGCCTGGGCCTGTCGCTGGACGATGTGAGCGATGCACTTTCCAAGTCCAACCGCAACGTCGGCGGTGGTCTGATGCGCCGCGGTGAACAGTCCTTCATCATTCGCGGTATCGGCCTGTTGCGCAATCCGCAGGAGATTCAGGATGTGGTCGTTGCCATGCGTGGCAAGGCTCCCGTGACCATCGGTGACGTGGCGCGTGTCGCGCAGTCGCATACGCCGCGTCAGGGCTCGGTGGGCATGGACGACCAGAACGATGTGGTGCAGGGCATTGTGCTGCTCAAGCGCGGCGCCAACCCTTCCATCGTGCTCGATGACATTCATGCAAAGGTCGATGAGCTCAACAGTGGCGGCCTGCCTGAAGGCATGCACATGGTCACCAACTATGACCGCTCCGATCTGGTGGGCCATACGCTCAAGACCGTGCAGCACAACCTGCTGTTCGGGGCCACGCTGATCGTGGCCGTGCTGTGGCTGTTCCTGCGGAGCCTGCGTGGCTCGCTGATCGTGGCCACCGTGATTCCGCTGTCGCTGCTGGTGGCCTTCATCGGCCTGCACTGGCTGGGCATGCCCGCCAATCTGATCTCCATGGGAGCCATCGACTTCGGCATCATGGTGGACGGTGCCGTGGTGCTGGCCGAGAACATCATCCGCAATGCACGCCAGCGAAAGCCGCAGACGGCGAACGACATGCGCCACATCATTGTGGATTCGGCCGTTGCCGTGGCCAAGCCCACGCTGTTCGCCATGGCCATCGTGATTGCGGCGCTGATTCCCGTGTTCTCGCTGCAGAGCATCGAAGGCCGCATCTTCCGCCCGCTGGCCATGACCTACAGCTTTGCCCTGCTGGGTGCGCTGGTGTTTGCCATGGGGCTGGTGCCTGCGCTGTGCGCCCTGATGCTCAAGCCCAAGCATGTGATGGTGGAAGAGCCCAAGATCTTCGACCGCGCGCATCATGGCTACCAGCACTGGATCGCCAAGGTGCTGGGCGCCGCCAAGCGCCGCACGGCTGTGATTGCCGTGTTCGTGAGCGTGCTGGTGGTGGCCGGGGTTTCAGCCAAATGGCTGGGCACCGAGTTCCTGCCCGAGCTCGATGAGGGCGATGCCTATGTGCTGGTGCAGATGCCTGCTTCCATCTCGCTGGAAAAAGGCCAGGAAGTGCTGCGCGATGTGCGTCTGCGTCTCAAGGTCTTCCCCGAGGTGATCACCGTCACCACGGAGCAGGGACGCCCCGAATCGGGAACTGACAACGAGACGCTCAATCTGGCCAAGGTGCTGGTGCGCCTCAAGCCCCATGGCGATTGGCGCAAGGGCTTGACCAAGCCCGCGCTGATCGAGGAAATGCGTGCGACGCTGGGTGAAATTCCTGGCGTGGCCTTCAACTTTGCGCAGCCCATTCGCGACAGCGTGGAAGAGTCCACATCGGGCGCGCGCGGCCAGGTGGTACTCAAGCTGTTCGGCCCCGATATTCCCACCCTGCGCGGCATTCTTCAGCAGACCAAGTCGCTGGTGAAAGGCATCGACGGAGTGGTTGACCTGGATCTGTATCGCGATGCTCCGGCACCGCAGGTGCATGTGCAGTTCGATCGCCAGGCGCTGGCACGCCAGGGCATCGCCATGGAAGACGCGCAAAAGACGCTGGAAGTGGCCCTGGCCGGTAATGTGGCCACCACTCTGTGGGAGGGTGAATTTCCCGTACCGGTGCGTGTGCGTCTGCCCTATGTGGACCGCATGGACGAGGAGCGCATTCGCAACATCGCCATACCGCTGCCCGATGGTGGTTCGGTCCCCCTGGGATCGGTCGGTACGGTCAGCATGAAGATCGGCAACTCCTCCATCTTCCGCGAAGGCAATGCGCGCTACATGGCGCTCAAGTTCAACGTGGAAGGCCGCGATATTGGCTCGGTAGTGAAGGACACGCTGGCCACCTTCAAGCAGAACGTGAAGCTGCCCGAAGGCTACCAGGCCGTCTGGGGCGGCGAGTGGGAGAACCAGCAGCGTGCGGCTGCACGCCTGAAGGTGGTGGTGCCGCTGTCTCTGGTCATCGTCTATGCCCTGCTGTTTGGTGCGCTGGGCCAGGCCCGCAGCGCCGGCATCATCCTGCTGTGCGCGCCGTTTGCCATGGTGGGCGGCATCGCAGCCTTGCATCTGGCACACATCGAGCTGTCCATCAGCGCGGCCATCGGCTTTATCGCCTTGCTGGGTCAGGTGGCTTTGGCGGGCTTGCTGGTGGTCTCTGCGGTCGAGGATTTGCGCCGCCAGGGTATGCCCTTGATGCAGGCGCTGATCGAAGGTGCAGCCGAGCGCATGCGCTCCATCATTCTGGTGGCACTGCTGGCGCTGCTGGGCCTGCTGCCCATGGCTCTGTCTACCGGCGTGGGTAGCGAAACCCAGCGCCCCTTTGCCTCGGTCATCGTTGGCGGCATGGTGGTGCTGCCACTGGTGGCGCTGGTGCTGCTGCCCGTGCTGTATGCCTTGCTGGGCCCCAAGAACATGTTGACGCAGGAAGAACGTGATGAAAGCGCTCAAGATGAATAAGTGGCACTCTCTGGCCATGGCCGCTGCACTGTGCTGCGGCGCTTTCAGCGGCACAGGTCATGCTGCCGAGACTATGGATGCAGCCGCACAGAGCAATGCTGCAGCGGGCCGTCTGGCGGCCCCTGCACAGCCTGTGACCCTGCAGGAATATCTGCGCATCGTCGTGCAGAACCAGCCCAATCTGGCGGCAGATCGCATGCAGCTGGATCTGGCAAAGGCAGACAGCAAAACGGCTGCCACCATACCCAATCCCGCCATGCACTACTCCAGCAAGCGCGGAGAAAAGGAATGGGGTGTGGAGCAGGCCATCCCCATCTTTGGCCAGCGTGGCATGCGCATCGAGAACGCCAGGCTGGGCGAGAAGGCCGCCGCGGCGAATGCCGATGTCGCAGTCGCCGTCACCATGAGCGATGCAGCCCATGCCTTCAATGAGCTGCTGGTGGCCCAGCAGCGCTATCAGGTGTGGTTGGCTGCCCGTGATGAGCTGGAGAAGGCCGGCAACATCGTCAAGGGCCAGATCGAAGCAGGCACGCGCAGCCGCTATGACGGCGCGCGCCTTAACCTGCAACAGGCACAGATGAGCATGCAGGTCAGCAAGGCCCAGGCCGCCTTGCGGGATGCTGCATCACGCGTGGCCAGCATTGCCGCCTTGCCGCAATGGCAGGTGCGTGTGGAAGGCAGCCTGCAGGCCACTGACATTCGCAAGGCAGCCAGCTACGAGCAGCTGTGGAACCAGGCGCAGAACCAGTTGCCGAGTCTGCGTGCCGCGCAGGCCGAGCTCGACAGGTCGCGCCAGAAAATCAAGCTCGAGCAGCGTGAAGCATTGCCCACGCCATCCTTTGGTCTGGCTCGCGTTCGCAACAGCGTGGACGGCAGTTTCAACCAGGTGGGCGTGAGCGTGGAGATCCCGCTGTTCGACCGCCGTCAAGGCCCCATCGAGCGCGCCAAGGTCGAGGCCGATCAGGCCGAGCTGCGCCGCGATGCGGCTGTGCTTGCCGCCCAGTCCGAGCTGCAGCGCGCCCTGCAGCAGCTGTCGCTGCGCCGAACGGCCGTGCGCGACTACGAGAAGGAAGGGCTGGCGCAGATTGCGCCGCTGCACCAGATGGCACAAGACGCCTACAAGCTGGGCAAGGGCACGATTCTGGAGCTGATCGATGCACTGGGCTCGATCACCGAGCACAGGCTGGAGCATCTGGAGCTGGTCAAGGACATGCTGGACGCCGAGTGGGAAGTGCGTCTGGCCAGCGGCGATCTGCCACAGGTGCAGCCTTGAGCGAGGCGGGGGAGATGGCACAAACCCCTGTACCACCTCCTGATGCTGCTGCATCGCCGGCTGCGAAGGTGGAGGCAACGGCTTATAGTGTCTGTCCACCAACGGCCAGAGACAGACTCAGCATGTACCGCTACCTCATCATCGAAGACGATGCGCTCAACGCGCGTTACATCGCTGAAGGGTTGCGCCAGCAAGGCGCGCATGTCAGCGTCTGCGGTGACGGCGTGCAAGGCATTGCACAGGCCGTTGGCGAGAACTGGGATGTCATCATCCTCGACCGCATGTTGCCCAATGGCTTTGACGGGCTGCAGATTCTGCAGACACTGCGCTCCATGGGAAAACAGACGCCGGTGCTGGTGCTCAGTGCCTTGTCTGCCACGGACGAGAGAGTGCGCGGGCTCAAGGCCGGCTGCGATGACTATCTGACCAAGCCCTTTGCATTTTCCGAGCTATCGGCAAGGCTCGAAGCCCTGGTGCGCCGCGCCCAGATCCCGGCTCCCACGCGCGAGATGCAGGTGGCCGATCTGCGCGTCAACCTGATTTCGCGCAGCGCCGAGCGCGCCGGCCAGCCGCTGTCGCTGCAGCCGCGCGAGTTCCGCCTGCTGGCGTTTCTCATGCAGCACGCGCACCAGATCGTCACGCGCACCATGCTGCTGGAGTCGGTCTGGGATTACCGCTTCGATCCGCAGACCAATGTGATCGACGTGCACATCAGCCGCCTGCGCAGCAAGGTGGACAAAGGCTTTGCCACGCCTCTCATCCATACCGTGCGCGGTGTGGGCTACAGCCTTTCGGACCAGCCGCAAGACCTGCCCGAGGTGGTCTGATGATGCGCTCCAGACCCTGGAGTTCGCTGGCCTTCAGGCTGGCACTCAGCTATGGCGGCCTCCTGGTTCTGACCATGGCCATTGTGCTGGCCGTCTTCTATGTGCAGACCGTGGGCGTGGTGCGGGTGAGGCTCGACAAGCAGGCCGAAAACCATGTGCGCAGACTGACCGAGCACTCGGCCAAATACGGCCCTGGAGCACTGGAAAGCGAGATACTGCAGACCATTCGTGACGGTGTGAATACCGACACGGAAATCCTCATTCTCATGAACCCGCAGGGCGAGACCATTGTCAGCAATGCCGAGGTCTATCCTCCGCGCAAGCTCAGCATCATGGGCGTGCGCGAGCTGACCGTGAAGCGCAACGGGCGGCTGATGGTGGGCCGGGTTGCCGTGGTCGAAATGCCCAATGGCAATCTGCTGGCCGTAGGCAGCGACATGCAGCTGCAGCGCGACATGGAGGAGCTGTTCGGTCAGGCCAGTCTGCTGGCGGCCGTTGCAGCCTGCATCATGGCCCTGATAGGTGCCATGGTCTTCAGGCGTGTGGTGGATGAGCGCGCGGCAGCCATTCGCAACACCATGTCGCGCGTTGCAGCGGGCGATTTGCGACAGCGCATTCCGGTCGATCAGCGCGGCGATGAATTCACGCTGCTCAACCGCGATATCAACGCCATGCTCGATCGGCTCGAGCAGTTGATGGAAGGCATACGCCATGTCTCCAACAGCATTGCGCACAACCTCAGAACGCCGCTGACGCGCATCCTGCTGCGCCTGCGCAACGCGCAGCAGGCCAGCCCCGAAATGCAGTCTGCCACGCTGGCGCTGGTGGCCGAAGAAGTCGCTGAACTCGGTGTGGTGTTCGAGAAGCTTTTGCAGATTGCCGAAGTGGAAAGCGGAGCCAGCCGCAAGAGCTTTGCACCGGTTGACCTGCAGGCCTTGCTGGTCGATGTGGTGGACTTTTACGAGCCGCTGGTGGAAGACGCCGGCGGCATTCTCAGGCTGGATGTGCAGCAAGGTGTGCAGGCCCTGGGCGATGGTGACTTGTTGGCCAGCGCCGTCTCCAATCTTGTCGATAATGCTATTAAATACGGAGCATCATCCAGCGACATTCATGGCGCTGACGTGCTGCTGCGTGCGGCCCCGGCGCAGGAGCAGGGCAGCGATGGCGCATGGGGGGTGGAGATCACCGTGCAGGACCAGGGACCGGGCGCAGATCCTCAGACCCTGGAGAAAATGACCACCCGTTTCTATCGCGCAGAATCGGATCGCCCGGGCTACGGACTGGGCCTGGCCAGCGTGCTGGCCATTGTCCAGCTGCATGGCGGCAAGCTCAGTTTTCACAACGCCAATCCGGGCATGGTGGCTCGCATCTGGTTGCCTGCCGTGGCCGATGTCTGAAGCGCTGCCCAGAAGCTTTCAGATCTGCGAAAGCGCCTTGTTGCCGTAGGCGCAGAACCCCGGCTTGGGGCCTTTCTTGGGATGCAGTCTGCAGGTCTCCGGGCGCTTTTCATAGACCGTGCAACGGCGCGTGTTCTTGTCCAGAAAGTTGCAGTCTCCACCTGCCCGGCGGGCCATGGTGAAGATCTCGTGCTTGGGGTTGAAGTGGTCGATCAGGCGCATCTTCAGCAGCCGCTTGGCGATCAGCTTGGGCTCGATGTTTTCGACCTCGAACGGGTCCACCAGCTCCAGGCGCACCAGATCCGGCAGGCGTACCTCCAGCGGCATGGTGCAGCAATTGGCTGCGCAGCTGTCACACATGCCGGCCTTGTATTTGCTCCAGGTTTCCAGGCGGTCGACGTCAACAATGCGGATGGAGGATTTCATTTCGGGTGGGGCACTTCTGGGAGAAGCGCGATGCTGCCATGAGATGTCGATGTCTGCCTTGCGTCATTGCTATGAGCAGACCCGGCTCATGGGATTGAGCCGGCTGCGCAGCAGCCTACACTGAACAGGCATATCACCATCCACGGGAGAACGATTTTGGCAAGCCAAACCACGCTTTACTACGCAGCTGGCACCTGCGCGCAGGCCGTACTGATTGCGCTTTATGAGGCCGATGCCCAGTTCACGCTCAAGACGCTGAGCTTTGCCGACAACGAGCAGCGCAGCCCCGAATACCTGAGCATCAATCCCAAGGGCAGGGTGCCCGCGCTGGCCACGGAACGCGGCGTGCTGACCGAAACTCCGGCGCTGCTGCTGTATGTGGCGCAGACCCATCCGCAGGCAAGGCTGGCGCCGCTCCATGATCCCTTCGCGCTGGCGCAGATGCAGGAGTTCAATGCCTATCTGGCATCGACCGCGCACATCGCCCACGCCCATCGTCCGCGCGCCTCGCGCTGGGCCGACGACGAGGCCGCCCAGGCCGCCATGCGCGCCAAGGTGCCGCAGAACATGCGCGACTGCTTTGCCATGATCGAAGAGCACTATCTGGGCGACAAGACCTGGGTGATGGGCGAGCAGTTCACCGTGGCCGACGGCTATCTCTACACCGTGGCGGGCTGGCTCAAGGGCGACGGCGTGGACATCGCCGAATTCCCGCGCGTGGCAGCCCACTTCGAGCGCGTGAAGGCCAGGGCTTCGGTGCAGAGGCTGGGCTGACGGCATCTCAAATGCCGGACGTGAAGGGATAAGAAATACGCCTGCCAGCGTATCGGTGAATTGCCATAGCGCTTGTGATGAGGGCTGTGGCAGGCCTGATTGCGTCCCAATGGGAGAGGGCCATAGGCTCTCTTCGCGGTACGCGATAGCGCGATCACTCGCTCAAAAAAGTGGGCGAGGAAATCATGGGTCTGAGCCAGGCTGGCACCTACAGGGTCCAGGCCATGGGTAGTGGACCGGTGCCGGAAAAGGAAAAAAGCCTATTCGGCAGAAATCATCGAAAAGGTGAATGGTGTGTTCGAGGTCGAATTGACCGACGGTGACCAACTTCTGTATGTCGGTGGTGTGCTTAAGGACCAGTTGTTGGAAGAGCAGATGCTGATCAAGCGGTCTGCAAGGAGCAGTTCAACAGCTCACCGGATCTGCGCAATTCGCTGTGCAACACCATCATGAATGGCCTGGGGTGATCGGCAAATAAGGTGCAACTAGACATTGGGTTCCGAGTGGCTTCCGTGTATCTGGGCAACTTTATGCAATGCTGAAGGCAAAGGCGGATTTGGATTCCCGGGACCAGCGTAGTTCCGCTGCAGCAGCACGGCCCAGAGCTGGCAAATCCCATCTTGTGAACATCGGGTGTGATGCTGAAATTGCTCGAATTTCAACGCAAATCAGCCTGACGCGATCTCCTGGTAGCAGCTAGCCGCTATCAGATCCATGGCCTCGGTGCTCTTGGCTTTGGCCACAGTGGCAGGCGTGTGCCTGATCCTGGACCGTCCCGGGGTCTCCAGAACCACTCTCCCCCTTGGCGCACATGCATGGGTCATTGCGTGCGCTAGGCGTTTTCACACTGCTTTTGATCCGTGACACGGTATTTGTCATCCCCTTTGAGGCTAGGGAAAACAATGATTTTGGATATATTTATTTTTAAAGTAATACGTGCCATATTCATCCAAAATCATAAATGCCCGTTCCCACGCGGGCCCTGTGAAGGATCTTGCGATGGCAGAACGCTCGTTTGTCGAAGAGGTCAAGAAGCTGCGCCTGGGCGCGGGCGAGGTGTTCCACGGTGAAGGCATCCTGGCCGTGACCAAGGCGCTGCTGGAGTCAGGCGTGAACTACGTCGCGGGCTACCAGGGCGCACCGATCTCGCATCTGATGGACGTGCTGGCCGATGCCCAGGACATCCTGGTCGAGCATGGCATCCGCTTCGAGAACAGCGCCAGCGAGGCCACGGCCGCCGCCACGCTGGCCGCGTCGGTCAACTACCCGCTGCGCGGCGCCGTGACCTTCAAGGCCACGGTGGGCACCAACGTGGCGTCCGATGCGCTGGCCAACCTGGCCTCGGGCGGCGTCAAGGGCGGTGCGCTGGTCATCGTCGGCGAGGACTACGGCGAGGGCTCGTCCATCATGCAGGAGCGCAGCCACGCCTTTGCGATGAAGTCGCAGATCTGGATGCTCGATCCGCGCCCCAACCTGCCGAGCATTGTGCAGGCGGTGAAGGATGGATTCGAGCTGTCCGAGGCCAGCAACACGCCGGTGTGTTAATTTCCACGCAAAACTGACCCGCCATTTCCATCTCAAACTGACCCACCCTTTGGCTTGAGCCGTAAGGCT